>NZ_JAUBTB010000026.1:74478-83336 GCF_036704965.1 Microcoleus sp. F10-B2
AATTGCCTGAGTATGATCTTCGATCGCTCCTTGGTTATCTCCCTGTAACCTGCGAGCAAGCCCTCTGTTATCGTAGGGATCAGCAGAGTTAGGATTGAGGCGAATAGCTTCGTTGTAATCGGCGATCGCACCTTGTTTATCTCCCTGGTTCGAGCGGACATTACCCCGATTGCTGTAGGCTAAAGCATAGTTAGGATTGAGGCGAATAGCTTCGTTGTAATCGGCGAGCGCACCTTGTTTATCTCCCTGTTCTGAGCGGACAACACCCCGAAAAACATAAGCATCGGCATTCCTAGGATTAATCCGAATCACCTGGTTAAAGTTCTCAATGGCTGCTTGCTTATTCCCCGCCCCGTATTGAGCCGCACCTATTTGGTAGTAAGCATCAGGACTATCAGGACAACTCTGTAAAGCTCTTTGATAATCCCTAATCGCACTTTGGTAATCTCCCTTCTCAGCTTTCGCCCCCCCCAAACTCAGGAAATCTTCAGGCCGCGTATTGTCCGCAGAACTATCCTGTAGCTGCCGCAAATTGCCCTTATTTGCCAAAAAACTATTAATCGGAATTCCCAACCTCAAACCGCTGCAAGACCGCCCGTTAATCCCTACTACTCGACCGACTCCATCCAGCACGGGGCCGCCGCTCATTCCGTGGACAACTTCGCTGTTGTAGACCATTGTATAGCCATTCTCTCCAGCAGGCTGGTAACGCTGAAACTGCCCCGCTGCAAACCGATAGGTGCGCTGTTCTATTCCAGGTTGAGGCATGGGAAAACCAGTGGCGTAAACATTCGCTCCTCCAGTTAATTGGTCGGAATTTCCCAACTCGGCAACGCGATATATTTTATTGCTCTGAAACTGCACAAATGCTAAATCGAACCCCGGCAATTCTTGCGCTTTGTAAATTGGATAGCGATTGCCGTCAGAGGTTTCTATTTCATAGCGGTCTGGATATCTGACTACATGATGATTGGTCAGTACAAAGTAAGTATTATCCTTGCGGTCAACAATCACTCCAGAACCCCCGGCGCCGCCGTCGATGCGGACGGTAATTTCTCTGCCAATTGCTTCTACTTGCTGCGGCGACAACTGCGCGACGGCAAATTGAGGCTGCGCGACGATAATTGTTGCCCCAATTAAGGCTGCTGGCAATCTGTAGGAAAAACGCATTGTTTAACCTCTAACCCCCTAGATTTAGTAGCTGTCAGTTTCGATCGCACTAACTGCACAAAAGTCTCGATCGGAATTCCCCAACTGTAGCGCCGCATCTGTTCCCGCAGGGAGGCGCTAGGCTGGGAACCGTCTTGAAAAACATAAGCAGTATCCAAAATCGGCTCGGCGTGGATGCCGTTAACTGCGACAACTTCGCCGCGACGATTCAGCAGCGGCCCTCCACTCATGCCTTTTTCTAAATCGTTTGTATATCCAATCCGATATCCCATCTGCAAAGGTTTGTCTAACACTAAGGAAACTTGACCTGTTTTAAACACAAATCCCTCCTTGCCAAAGGCAGAAATGGTAGGGTCAGATGTTGCCTCTGCAAAGGGAAATCCAGCAGCAAAAACTTGTTCTCCCGGTGCGGGCGCAGCGCCAAAAGATGCCACAGCATAAACAGTATTGTCGCTGCGAAACTGCAATAAACCCAGATCGTTTCCCTTGAGAGAATTAATCTGAATTTTAACTGCCGGATGTATCTTACCATCCGGTGTTTCGATGCGATAAGGCGGGTCGCCACCTATCAGTACGTGGTCGTTCGTCACTACTGTATAAACATTCCCTTGTTTGCGAATCAAAATTCCCGAACCCAAGACCTCTTTGGACGATCGTACTTTAACTGCGATCGACCTTGCCAATTGTTCGAGTTGTTTGACAGAAGGTTGAGCCGCCTGCTGTGCCACCAAAACACTGACATCCGGCGCAGATGCAGGTACGGGAATAATCAAACCGCCCAAACAAGCAACCAACATCAAAATAGACCTCCATCGGGTTTTGCTGCGGCACACGATTGCTATCTCAAGGTGCTTGGCGGTGCTTCATCTTCTTCGGGCAGCAATTTATTAATATCGAGGTAAGCTTCACCATTGATGTAAGTAATTGCATCATTGCCGCTGAGTTCGAGGGGCGAGCCGGCTCCTCCCGATAAATTGCTCGCCAGCCGTTGGAGAATCTGCTGCAAGTTTGTTCCCGGTTTAAGAGTCACTAATAATCCGTCTGGCCGGCACTGACCTCGATCGTCTGTAAGGCACAAAACGGGTTGACCGCGCCACATTTTAGCACCCATGTAAGACAGCACTTGGTTATCGTGAAACCGCTGCAATCTTTGAGAAATTTCTTCGCAGCGCCGCTGGGGATTCCAAGGCTCGGGAAAAGAGGCATCCGTCCACCGAATCAGCGGGACATTTCTTTTGCTACCGCGCATGAGGGTTGCGGGTTGACCATTGCTGGTGCCGCAAAAAAACCTATTTTTTGGTGTGAGTTGAGCGGAAGTTGATTTAGGGAGGGTTGCCGCCATCCCTAGCGAAACAGCGAACCCAGTCAGCAAGCAGACAAAGGATTGAGGTTTGAGGATCATGGCAAGTAGTCTGGGCGAAATAATTTAGATTGACGGAGGCTCCCGTACTTCCCTTGCGGGTGAGTCTGGGACTTGTGGGGAATAGCTGATTCTAAGTTAGAAAATTTTATTACATCAAATGATATGACAACGGCGTTAGAAATGCGGCACTGCGTTGCGACATTTGTCATCCTTACCCGCCATTAAAAATTTGCTCCGCCGTCAAACTCAACTCGGGAAATGCGATCGACTCAATTATTGCATTTCCCCGAAACAGCTTAATCTGATATTCACCATCCACTAACCGACAAACCGACAAAGTAGGCTGTTTGGGAGAACCAATATAACGGCTACCTCCCAAACCCAAATAATCGACAATCCAGTATTCAGGAATACCTAAAGCCTCATAGTCGCTCAACTTATGCGCGTAATCGTCGCGCCAATTTGTACTGACAACTTCAACAACTAACTTAACAGAATCTCCCCGAGTAATAACTGATTCTCGTTCCCATCGAGACTCATTGGCTGCTACAGCTTGTTTATCTAACACAATGACATCTGGATCGTAGCCCAACTTATCGCTAAATTTAATCGTACATTCCTTGGGAATAAAATAAGGAAGTTGCAATCGCCTAATTTCAAAACCCAATTCTAGCCCCTGAAAACCTGCGACGACAGAATGTTTACCAGTTGGATTGGGCATTTCGACAATAACTCCGTTACGTAGTTCGTAGCGTCCGTTTTCTGGCTTCCATTCCAGAAACTCATCAAAACTTACTAACTTTGATATCGCTTGAATCATGGGAAAACCTCCAATCTTCTAACATCACTTTAACATAAGAATAATTCTTCTTAAATTTTAGTGAGAGGTAGATGAATAATTTGGTTTTGATATTCATTAACAAAGGAACATTCAGCAATCAAAGTTAGATTGTATCACCAGACAAGCAAACACTACCGCTGTTGCCCTAAGTTTTGCACTGCATTAAAATTGCATTACTTTTTGATGTTGGTTATGTTCGCTCGCCCCCGATCCGCACTCTGCAATAATCCCTGCTACCACGCAAAAAGCCGGGTTTGAGAGATTTTATTTACATGAAAATAAAGGCGGCACCCAGATTTGAACTGGGGGTGGAGGTTTTGCAGACCTCTGCCTTACCACTTGGCTATGCCGCCGTCACGTCTGAAATTTGACGTTTTCTTATAGTACACCAAATCTCGAAATTTTTAACATACCTGTCAAAAATTTCGTGCAGCGAAGCTATCCCGCAGGGAATCGCCCTTTTTTCCCACACCCCCAAAACCCATCCGAGGCTATTCTAGAACTACATCGATCGCCCGCAACACCAGCCATGACACCAGTTTCTCCCTTACTCGTCGCCCAAATCACCGACACACACTTGTTTGCAGAGCTCGATCGCACTTGGAAAGGCCTCTCAACAGCCCGCACCCTCCAAGCAGTTCTCGATTGCCTGCAACAGATACAGCCGCCGCCCGACTTACTTCTACTCACAGGCGACTTGTCCCAAGACGAAACACCCGAATCCTACCAGCGCCTAGTCTCCCTCATCGCCCCCCTCGGAATTCCCGCCTACTGGATACCTGGGAACCACGACAACATCCCAGTCATGGCAGAAATCTTAAATCAGTCGCCTCTTTCCCCCGAAAAATCATGGAAGCTGGGAAACTGGCAATTTCTGTTGCTTTCGAGTGTGGAAGCCGGATGCGACGGCGGGCGGCTTTCCCCAGAAAGCTTGCAGTGGCTCGACTCTCAACTGCAACAAACCGGCGATCGACCTGTTATGATTGCCTTGCACCATCATCCGCTGGCGATCGACAGTGAAATCATGGACGGCATGATGCTGCAAAATGCCGGTGAATTTTTGGCAATTGTCGATCGATACCCTCAAATCAAAATCGTTCTTTGCGGCCACATTCACCAAGAATTTCAACAACAGCGGGGCTCAGTTACCTACTTGGGGACACCCAGCACCTGCATCCAACTTTTACCGAAAAGCCATCCGATTATCCTTGACGAAATCCCCCCGGGATTTAGATTGCTTGAATTGGCGATCGACGGTACTTGGAACACCAGAGTTGAGCGAGTTGCTGCAAAATCGCCACTAAATTAATATTTTTTAGTCTGGGTAAAATAAGTTAGCTCAAATTTAAATTCTGTTGTCAATACATCAACAGATAGATTTTTTTTACCAGCCCCATCTTTTATGATATTTATTAACCATAGATTGCAGACATACGTAAACTAGCGAGCTACGAACATAAATGTCGATCGCAATTTAACAAAACAGGAAAAACTAAATTTATGTCTGAACTAAATGGCGTGATGATGCAGTATTTTCACTGGTACACCCCCGCTGACGGCAGCCTGTGGAATCAGCTAGCGAAATCTGCAAAAGATTTAGCCAAAATAGGCGTTACATCCCTGTGGTTGCCGCCAGCCTATAAAGGAACGGGCGGCGGTATGGATGTGGGTTACGGCGTCTACGACTTATTCGATTTAGGCGAGTTCGACCAAAAAGGGTCGGTACGCACGAAATACGGCACAAAAGATGAGTATTTGCGTGCGATTAAAGCTGCACAAGATGCTGGAATTCGGATTTATGCCGATGTTGTCTTCAACCACAAATTAGGTGCCGATGCAGAAGAAGAAGCCGAAGCCACACCCTTCAATCCCGACAACCGGAATGACACCGTAGGCGAATATCAAAAAATCAAAGCTTGGACGCATTTTACCTTCCCCGGCCGCGACCAAAAATATTCCAGCATGGAGTGGCATTGGTGGCATTTTGACGCCATTGATTACAACGTTTACAACACAGAAACCCATGCCATTTACCTGCTCAAAGGTAAAGAATTCGATCGAGGAGTAGACTTAGAAAAAGGCAATTTTGACTACCTCATGGGTTGCGATTTAGATATGGACAACCCAGAAGTCACCGGCGAATTAAAATACTGGGGTGAGTGGTATGTCGATACAACAAACGTTGACGGCTTTCGCTTCGATGCCGTCAAACACGTTAAAGCAGAATTTTTCCTAGAATGGTTGGAACACGTTCGTAACTATGTCAAACGCGACTTATTTGCAGTCGGTGAATATTGGTCTTATGAAGTTGAAGCTTTGCACAGCTTCATTACAGCAACCGATGGTAAAGTCACCTTATTTGACGCACCTCTCCACTACAACTTCCACGCTGCTAGCAAGGCCGGCAATAACTACGACTTGCGAACAATTTTTGATAACACCCTCGTTCAACAGCAACCAACCCTCGCCGTTACCTTGGTTGACAACCATGATTCCCAGCCCTTACAATCCCTAGAATCAGTTGTCGAGGCTTGGTTTAAACCCCTTGCCTACGCTTTAATCCTGCTGCGAAGCGAAGGATATCCGTGCATTTTCTACCCGGATTATTACGGCGAGCACTATAAGGATACAGGAAACGATGGCAACGAATACGAGATTTGGTTAGACAAACATCAATTTATTCTCGATAAATTCTTGTTCGCGCGCCAAACCTATTCTTACGGCAATCAGTACGATTACTTCGACCACGCCAACACTATTGGCTGGACGCGACTCGGAAATGAAGAAAATCCGGGCGGCATGGCTGTGGTACTGAGTAACGGAGACGATGGCACCAAGTTTATGGAAGTCGGACAACCGAATCGAACTTATATTGACATCACCGAACACATCAAAGAACCAATCACAACTAATGACGATGGTTGGGGTGATTTTCGGTGTAATGCTGGTTCTGTTTCGGTCTGGGTTCCGCAGCCGTAAGGACTGCGTTAAAATTGACGTACTCCTCTGCCTAAAGTAGGGTGCGCACTGCGCACCTTACCGCTATAGTTATTATCTTCAACCACTTTTTACTTTCATGATTTTGATGACGGAAACTTGTTTGTAGTGAGGACTAAAGTCCTCTCAGTCTAGTCCTATTTTTATGCTATGCGATCGCGCAAAAATTTATTTATATAAAAATATGAAACTTTCAGCAAAAGTTGCCGTTATTACCGGCGGTGGGTCGGGGATTGGTCGTGCCGCAGCAATTTTAATGGCCAAGGAAGGCGCAAAAGTTGCTATTATCAATCGCACTTTAGAAACTGGGCAAGAAACCGTCCGCCAGTTGGTCGATGAAGGAGGCTGCGGGCTGGCTATTGCAGCAGATGTGGCCGATTCTCGGCAAATGCAAGAGGCATTTCAAAAAATTATTGACGAATATCAAAGGATTGATATTGTGTTGGCAAATGCGGGTATTAACGGTGTATGGTCGCCGATAGAAGAGATAGAACCCGAAGAGTGGGACAGGACAATTAATACCAACCTCAGAGGAACATTTTTGACTGTTAAGTATGCTGTTCCTCATCTGAAAAAACAAGGAGGTTCGATTGTCATTACATCGTCGATTAATGGCACCAGAAGTTTCAAGAAAGTTGGTGCCACAGCTTACGCTTCCAGCAAAGCGGCCCAAGTAGCTTTAGCGAAAATGCTGGCGTTAGAACTTGCTCCCAGCCAAATCAGAGTCAATGTTATCTGTCCGGGCGCGGTGGTGACTGCCATTGGGGAAAGCACGGTTAAGCGCCATCTTGATGACATTCCACTCCCGCCTGATGCCATTCAAGACCTGATTCCTTTGAGGGATAATACCGCCGGTTCTAGTGAAGAAGTCGCCCAGTTAGTTTTATTTCTGGTATCAGATGCGTCCAGCTTTATCACAGGTACTGAAGTGTGGATTGATGGTGGCGGTTCTTTGATTTAAAATCTCTATAGCAGCAATTTAAAACATCTTGTTACCAATTACCCATTACCAATAATTAATGACTGAAAATTAAGCAATTTGGTCACAAGCCCCCGGATTTATCAGTAGGCTGAATTCTTGAATCTAAAATCTAAAATCTAAAATCGATTGACTCTCCAATGTTTTACAGCACTTTGCAATGTCTGCGGCAGCCACTTATCGTACTGAGGATAAACAGGCAAACGCTGCACGAGCTGCCATCCCGATGCTGCTAAAATTTCTGTTAAAGTTTGATGTTGCAGGTGAGGATAATCGGGATTAACTTCATCCCGCGGCCCAATTCCTCCTAAATCTCTAGCACCTGCTTCTAAACAAGCCAGCAATATGTCTGGCTGTGCCACTAAATTGGGGGGAATTTGCAGCCTGATTTCAGATGGTAAAATGCTGCGGGCGATCGCAATTACTTCCGGCATTTTTGTAGCATCAAAAACTTCACCGTCCCAACTTTGTTGATTTCCCGGACTGTGTGGCTGGAGGATAACTTCTTGAATGTGATGGTAACGCGAATGAATGCGGGCGATCGCCTCTAATGTCTCAATCCAATCGGCCTCACTTTCCCCAATTCCCAGCAGCAACCCAGTTGTGAACGGAATCTTCAATTCCCCAGCCCATTCTAACTGTTGCAGCCGCAGCGCCGGCACTTTACTCGGTGCGTGTCGGTGAACCGTTTGTAACAAATCTGGGGCAAGCTGTTCTAGCATCAGCCCCATTGATACATTCACCTCTTTTAACTGTGCCATCTCCTCAAAGCTGAGCGGCCCCACATTAGTATGCGGCAAAAATCCCAAAGCAAGTGCCAGTTCGCACAAATCGTAAATCCGCTGCAACCAAGCTTTTCGCCGTTTACTTTGAGGATGTACCTCGCCGCTGAGGATGAGAATTTCAATTACACCTTGAGTTTGCAGGAAGTTGAGCTGTTTTTCGGCTTCTGGTAGCGTCAGCCAAGGACTTTGCAGGGGTTCGGCCCGAAAATTGCAATAGGTGCAGCGGTTAAAACACTCGTAAGTGGGAACCAGAGTATAAGCAGGGCTGTAGGTGACGGTGCGGGACATTCCTTGGGATTTTTATCGATCGGACTTGTGCAACAACATATATCTGTCAATGGGAGTTTTGCGGTTTACTATCCTAACCCTTCATCTATCTTAACACTGACGCAAGTCCATAATCTCGTTGCCCAGCTAAATTATGAGCATTCAGTTTCTCGTGCGACCGTCCAAAAATTCCGCGCTCTGCTTTTTTAAAACCCCATACAGCAAGCCTTCTGGTATTATATAAGCGCAGATTATGATATTCATAACAAAAACTGTGCTTAAAACCCCTTTACAAACAGAAATAAAAGCTTTATGTTTATTTACATGGCGGAACACAAAGCCGTCACGAACATTGAAAACCAAATAAAGCAATCATAAGACCATGACCACAACCTTACAGCAGCGCTCTAGCGCCAACGTCTGGGAACGCTTCTGCGAGTGGGTAACATCCACCGA
>NZ_JAUBTB010000027.1:0-48820 GCF_036704965.1 Microcoleus sp. F10-B2
TAGGGAGTAAGGTTTCATTTTTTCTCCTTCTTGTCACCTCTATTATTGTACCTAATCGTTAAGCAAAGTGCTGTATCAAGACTTCACCACCTCTAATAAATTTAGTTTTTTCATCTTTTTGACTCAGTTTATTACTAGCGAATACATCCATGTAATAAGCTTCATAAATGTCAATTGTTTTGTACAACTCTTGTTTGTTATAAATAAAAAATCTTTTTCCTGTATGTCCTGCTATTTTTATTTCACCGTTTTCTTGAACAGTAAAACTCTCTAGTTGCTCGCTTAAAGAGCTACAAAAAATTTCCAGAAACTCATTTTTTTCTTGAGTATTTAGACCAGGGACTAAAATTATAACTTCATTAGGAACTGCCATAAACTTTTAGACCTTATAATAATAAAAAGTGTCTTTAATTCAAGGTTAACCGTCAACAGTCAACAGTCAACAGTCAACTGCCAACAGTCAACCGTCAACAGTCAACCGTCAACTTCCTTAAACTTTCGCTTCCAAAGACTTGAGAAACTCAGTATTTACCCCCGACTCCCGCGTCAGGGCAATTTTCCCAGTACGAGCAATTTCCTTAATCCCAAATCTATTCAGAACCTGGACGATCGCCACCATTTTACCGGGATCTCCGACAACTTCCAATGTCAGCGTATCATCACCAATATCTACCACTCGCGCTCTAAAAATCTGAGCTAACTCAATTATCTCCGATCGCGTCCCGCTAGCAGCATTAACTTTCAGCAACATCAACTCCCGTTCCACACAGGGAATTTCCGTTATATCCTGAACTTTAAGCACGTTAATCAACTTGTACAGTTGCTTTGTCAACTGCTCGATAATCTGGTCATCTCCGGGTACAACCATCGTAATCCGAGACACTCCCCCTTGTTCCGCCGGGCCAACGGCCAGACTTTCAATATTAAAACCCCGACGGGCAAACAAACCAGCAATTCGAGTGAGGACACCCGCTTCATCTTCAACTAAAACCGAAAGAGTGTGTTTCATTTCTCCAAAAAGACGCATTTCGTGCAATTCTACTTTCGCTAATTCGCCTTTTAGCAGAAGTGCACGGTCATTGAACCTGTATTAAACAATATATAGCAGTTGACAGTTGACAGTTGACAGTTACATATAGCAGTTCGATCGCTTTGTGAGGTACGCCCGCTGTGCCCTATATCCCAGAACTCCTGATGTTACTGAGAAAGGCTCTAGTATCCGACTCAAACCGTTGACGAAGCAAGGGATCGCGGGATCTATTCATGACGTTATTTGTGTCAAGACCGATATAGCGGTTGCTATATTATGTTGTACGAGCAGGTATGGGGTCGATTCTTCAATTCTAAAATTGCTTTCGCATTGTTCGCGATCGCCCTGCAACCTCTAAAATCTAAAATCTAAAATCTAAAATCGATTGACGGGAACTGAAATTTTGAGACCAATCGGTCTCAAAATTCCTTCACAGAAAAACCCGGTGTTGCAGAGATGGCATCTGGCGGCGGACTTGTTCTAGTCTATCGGGATTAATTTCTGCAATCGCCACACCCGGTTCGTCTCCAGCATCCGCCAAAACCACGCCCCAAGGATCTACAATCATCGCGTGACCGTGAGTTTGACGGCGACCGTAGTGGCGGCCAGTTTGTGCGGGGGCGATCGTATAACAAGTATTCTCGATCGCCCTAGCTTGCAACAAAACCTTCCAGTGATCCTTGCCCGTGTAAGCAGTAAACGCCGCCGGGACGAACAAAATATCGGCCCCCTTGTACGACAAATGCCTGTACACTTCCGGGAACCGCACGTCGTAGCACACCGAAAGTCCCAGCGTCCCCAAATCTGGCGACACATAAACCGGCGGCAAATCTTCACCAGCTTTCACAGTGTTCGATTCCCTGTAAGTAATACCGTCTGGCACATTCACGTCGAACAAATGTACTTTTCTGTACCTTGCCACTTCCGTCCCGTTTTGGTCTACCAGCAAAGAGGTATTGTATACCTTCCCCCCCTCCGTCGGCACCGGGAACCCGCCGCCGAGAATCGTTACCTGGAAACGCTGGGCCATTGTTTTGAGGAATTTTTCGCTTAGGAGCCCGATCGCCTCTGCAGAAGCAATCTTTTCCTCCTCTTCTCCCATAAACGAGAAATTTTCTGGTAACGAAACTAACTCTGCACCCCGACGCACTGCCAGGTCGATTAATTCCTCTGCCTGAACCAAATTTTTTTGCAGGTCAGGCAAGCTAGTCATTTGAATTGCTGCGGCGAGATAAGACTTCATCGATTCACAATATTAGTCATTAGTCATTAGTCATTAGCCATTAGTCATTAGTCATTGGGAACTAATTGATAACTAAACAGTTTATATCCTTGGCTTTCACCTATTTAGGCGCTGGTTTTGCACTCACTGCTCTGGTTTGAGAGTTTTGATATTTGAGCTTTGAAATAACTTGATAAATCACCGCTCCAACTTCAAAACTCTCAACTTTTTTCCTAGGTTTGGGAACCTAAATCCACTGATTTTTTATGGCATCGGATGGAAAAGCAAGTCTGGGAAAAAACGGTTGAATTCAATTAAAATTCCTGCCGTTATCACCATCCAAGCTGCTGCCAATACTGGTGCGGTCGAAAGATACTTCAGAAAGTATTGCATGAATACTGCTCCTCAAAAGTCGAGACAACTTAAATTATGCGAACCGATTTTAGATTAAGGGTTTTAGGCTGGGAATTTGTAAACCAACTAAAATCTAAAATCTCAAATCCCAAATTGCTAGCGCGGCGAAACAGTAATTTCGTCGTCCTTCGCAAACATTTCACCGCTGGTGATTGATGTGAGAGCTGCCAGAGGCCATAAAACGCCGCTCAACATCAATGCGACTGCCTTTGGAACATCGATAATAATCTCTTTTTCCTCAGGAGAGTCAGATTTTTTGGCTGCTTGCAGATAAGCGCGGCCCACCCAACCAATCCAACCTGCGATATACAAGAACAGTATGCTAGGAATCAAAAAGTCCCCTGCTTTGCTCAAGTTGCCGTCTACGATTAAGTGCGGGTATCCTTCCGGGCCGCACATAGCTTGAGAATAGCGCTCGAATCTTGCTTTGGCAGATGCGGGGTCGCCATTCGTAGAACGGGCATTTTTAGCCAGTTCCTTGAATTCGGGAGAGTCCTTGCACGGCACTAAATTGTAAGCCGAAGCAACTGGAGCAAAACTGATCCAGACACTCAACACTAAAATTGCAGCAAACAATCGTCGCATGGAATTGTTTCCTTTTGTTACAAAACAATAAGTTTTTGTACAAGCATTTCAACTTGCCGATCTGGAATCCAGATTACCGTGTTTGTTGACAGTCTCAAGTATCCATCATTGATGCGACAAAGCCCAATAAAATGAGGGATTCGCGTTTTCATCGGTCAGTGCTGAGCCAGCAATACCGCGAGGATATTCCTTCATTGCATCAGATGATGGCCTTACCTGTCGATCGGGCAAAAATCCCTTAACAATAACCTGAGTACAGGTAGAGAGGGGGACTCGCGCCGAATTAGTTAAGCTAGCAATAGCTAACCTATCAAATAAAATTACCAGTTAATGGCAACCATTTTCGCAATCGAAACAAGTTGTGACGAAACAGCAGCAGCAATTGTTAAGAATCGTCAAGTTTGCAGCAATGTTGTAGCATCGCAAATTAAAATCCACGAGCAGTATGGCGGAGTAGTGCCGGAAGTGGCTTCGCGGAGTCACCTAGAAATGCTCAATCAGGTAATTGCCCAGTGTCTCGGTGAAGCAAACCTGAGTTGGTCAGAAATTGACGGCATTGCTGCGACTTGTGCCCCCGGTTTAGTAGGTGCATTGTTAGTCGGGCTGACAGCGGCGAAAAGTTTGGCAATAGTCCATCAAAAACCTTTTTTAGGCGTCCACCACCTCGAAGGGCACATCTACGCTTCTTACCTTATCGAACCAGACTTGCAGCCACCGTTTTTGTGTTTGTTAGTTTCCGGGGGACACACCAGCTTGATTTACGTCAAAGATTGCGGTGTTTATGAAACTTTAGGACAAACACGCGACGACGCCGCCGGCGAAGCTTTTGATAAAGTCGCGAGACTGTTGCAGCTAGGATATCCCGGCGGGCCCCTGATGGACAAATTGGCCGCCCTTGGCAATCCCCAAGCATACCCTCTACCAGAAGGCAGAATTTCCTTGCCTGGTGGTGGCTACCATCCTTACGACAGTAGTTTTAGCGGGTTGAAAACGGCAGTTTTGCAATTAGTGCAGAAACTCAAGAAACAAAATAACAATGTCGGTGCTGAAGGCTTGTTGCCTGCCTCTACAGTTAATGATATTGCGGCCAGCTTTCAGGAAACTGTAGCTAAGAGTTTAACAAAAAGAGCGATCGACTGTGCTCTAAATTTCGGGCTTACCACTATTGTAGTCGGCGGCGGAGTTGCAGCAAACAGCGGACTCCGAAAACACTTACAAGCAGCAGCAGCAAAACACAACTTGCGGGTATTGTTTCCGCCATTAAAATATTGTACAGACAACGCCGCAATGATCGGGTGTGCGGCTGCAGAACACTTGCAGCGAGGACACACCTCACCGCTGACTTTGGGAGCAAATTCGCGGATGGCTCTCAGCGATATTATGGAACTGTACAAGAAGAGTCATTAGTTATCAGTCATTAGTCATTAGTTATCAGTCATTAGTTATCAGTCAACAGTCAACAGTCAACAGTTAACCAAACGATGAAAATCCGCGACGCAGTAGAAAGCGATTTGCCAGCAATTGTTCAAATATACAACGCAGCAATACCGGGCAGAATTGCCACAGCAGATTTAAAACCAGTATCAGTCGAAAGCCGCCTCCGGTGGTACAGAGAACACTCCCCCAATTCCTTGCCGATTTGGGTAATCGAATCAGAACAAAATATAGTTGGCTGGCTGAGTTTTCAGCTTTTCTACGGACGTGCAGCCTATCAGCATACAGCAGAAGTTAGCATCTACGTCGCACCCGATCGCCAGCGCTGCGGAATCGGACAAAAATTATTGCAATCGGCAATTGTGCGGAGTCCAGAATTGAAGCTTAAAACTCTCATGGGAATAATTTTTGCTCACAATCAGCCGAGTTTAAGATTGTTTGAGAAATTTGGCTTTCAGCGGTGGGGATATCTGCCGCAAGTTGCCGAACTTGACGGGGTTGAAAGAGATGTCGTAATTCTCGGTTTGCGTTGTTTGTAGGGAAACGGCATTGCCGTGTCCTGATTTGGAGGAAACGGCATTGCCGTTTCCCTACCGTCGGCTTTAACTTTTAATAATGGGTATAAAGATGTGAGGTTTGCTCAATCTGCTAAAATTGTAATTTCATCCAAAGATGCGATCGCCACATCAGCTTTTTCCAAATGGCGAACCTCCGCATTCCCCCAACAAATCCCAATACAGCCCGCCGCCCCCGCATTTTTACCCATCTGAATATCGCCCGCTGAATCTCCCACCATCAAAGTTGCTGCCGGTTCAACTCCGAGTTTCTCACAAGCTTGCAAAAACAATTTCGGGTCTGGTTTATGAAGGGTTGAATCAACTCCCATTTCTAACTGAATGTAGTCGGCTAATGCGTGGTGTTTCACAAATTTTTGCACAGCTTCAGTCGTAGCAGCCGAAAGAATTCCCAGCTTCAAACCCGCTTCCGAAAAATATTTCAGGACTTCCAAACTGCCGACAAATAAAGGAGAAACAGCACTATTTTTAAACATTTCGTCAGCTTCGTCAAAAGCGCGGCGCGCAATAGTTAAAGATTCCAGCCATCCCCTGCCGGTTTCCGCGATGTATCCCGCTGCAACAATCTCATTTTCCCTGCGGCTGCCGACTGCAAGCAAGCCTGCGGGGTCGATGCTGCCGCTTTCGATACCGAAAGCCATTTGTAAAGGCTCTCCAACGCCCGGAATTTGAGCGTCTGCGAGGCGCGATCGCTTAATCCCCAACAGTCTCAAAAACTCCTGAGAATCCTCTAGAGTGCCGTCTTTGTCAAAAATCACGGCTTGGATATTTGAGAATGTAATGCCCCGACATTTAATAGTTACCAAGAATCATAACTCCCGAATTTCTATATTTTTTTCTATTTTCTCATATTGCGCTCTTTTTAGCAATTGTTTTTAGCAATTGTCACTTTATTTTTCGATCGTTGCCCAATAACCGCAGGTGCGTTGCCGCCACCATGAATACAATTCTCCTCATTTATTTAACGTGTCATATTTTTTCCAAAAATAGTCAATTTGCAATCAAATAATGCCCGCTACCAACCTCATACAATAACAGTAAAATACTTAATTAATATTATTTTTGATGAGATATGCCTGTTAATTGCAACTTGTTCAATTGCCATAAAATGCCAAATAAAGTCACGGAAATTCTGTGTGTTTGAATGGCAAAAATTGGTAGTAATTTAGCCAAAATAGAACTTAAGCACGATTGTTTAGAAACCGGGTTTTTTTTACGAAAAGATGCCTTGTAGACCGCCGATTCGGTAAAAAACCCGGTTTCACCGGCCCCGATGCGTCCAGGACTGAATTAAAATTATCACTGATTGTCCTGACTGTGTAGGACTGCCAGGTCTGCATTGATGAATTCGTGTACTGTGAGTTTCAATCCCCTCGGGGGAAGTGGTTTAAGGAAAAGATTGTCAAGCTTTTGAGAATACTTCCTCGCTCATCTCCGGTTCCGGGGGTGCAATCTGCTGCGATTTCAATTGTCTGACAACTTCGTCAAAAGGCAAAATTCGGACTTGATTGTTAAATACATTGACTTGATAAACTCTGCGGTAGCTGAGGTCAAATCCTGTCAGCCAGCCGCTTTTGGGATGATAAGCACCCGTGTCAATATCCAACCAGCCTTCGCCCCTGACTAATTCGCCTGGTCTGACGCCCTCAAAGGTAAAAGTGATGGTGTGACCCGTGATAATTAATTTATTGGGAAAATAGGGTTTCGATATGGTGTGAAATTCTTTGCGAATCCAGCAGAATTGTTCGATCGACTGCTTGTCAATTGGCATATGGGGGTGGACGCCGGCGTGAACCAGCCAGATGTCCCCTAAGTCCAGGTGGGTGGGGAGCGATCGCAGCCACTCTAAGTGTTTGTACGGCATCATCCCTGTATCTCTGTAGCTCGCTACTGTCGCATCGCCGCCGCTGTACAGCCAAGATTGCCACGCTCGCATATCCATCGGCACCGCCGACAAAGCCTCCAGCATCAGTTGTTCGTGGTTCCCCAGCAGAGTTTGGTAGGGGCTTTGCTGGACAAAATCTAATACCTGAGCGCTTTTGGGGCCGCGATCGATTAAGTCTCCCAAAAAATAGACGCGATCGTCCAAGCTGGGGGCCAGTGCCTCTAGCAGGGTCATTAAGCCGTCGTAATGCCCGTGTACGTCCCCAATAACAATGCGCCGGTGCTCCATTGTGTTTATGCGCTTCCCTGACTCAAAAGCCAAATCTTTAGCTTATAGCATCTGATTTTGCTGCTATTTGCCTCCCCTCTTTTACGGTGGAGGGGTGTCACCCATTATACTGCTTTGTATCAGGATTTGGTAAAGATCGCCAGTATCTGTTTCCGTAGCTACCGATCGGTCAGCGGGTAAAAATAAACATAATGTGGGAGGGGGCGGGTTGTGCAAAGGTCAACTGGCTTATAGTATAGATCCTGGGCTTAACCCCCCCTATAATTTCTTGTCAATTGTGCTTTTGCAACTGCTGTTACTGAGTCAAAGCTTTGAGGAATGTCTGGAGTTCTGCCAAAAAACCTTTCTTTTTTAGCGGTTTTGCAGGTGTGGTGGAGTCAGGATCGGCGCTTGGGAGAGAAGCAGCTAAAATCCGCTCTAAATCCTCTCCGACAGGTTTTTGGGCGGTTTCAGAAATTAGTTCGTATTCGTCGTTTGTTTCCAGCCACACTTGCCACGATTGGGGGTAGCAGCGGAATAAAGCCGCACTGTCTAGGGGTCTGATATAGTAGCAGGATTCGATTTTGCTGAGGAATCGATCGCGCAATTGGCGGCCCGCATAGCCTATACCTATGGTGGCAACATCTTCCAGGCGCGGGTTGAGTAGAATTACAGGGCGACCGGCCGCAGCTATGTAAATTTTTTCGACTTGGGCTACTTCTACGGCTGCTGGATTGATCAAAAGAAAAAGTTGATCTTCCGGTGCTATTTTATCTTCAACAGGGGTGCGACTGCTACCCAAATCAGTGACTTTAAAGGGTGTTTCTCCCCAGTCACGGCGCGCGAGGGCTGCCGCACCGGTGTCGGGAAAAAAGACTTTTACTCCGGGGTAGATTTCCTCAAATTCTGGGAGGAATTGTAAGGTGATAGACTGTGCTTGCAGGGCGATTTCTGGAAATACTAATTCGACTTGCAATAGATTTTTGCCGTCCGAGAGGGCAGCGGCGGTGGCAATGCGGGATTGGGCGATCGCCTCGTTGAGATCCTTGGGCAGTTCTGTCATTAATCTTATTGTTTTTACTCGACTTCTCTCAATCTAATTTTACCTGAGATATTGCACTATTCTCAATTACCTATTTAGGAACAGGCAAGATGCCTGTTCCACCAAAAAAATTGACTCTTTGTGGAACAGGCATCTTGCCTGTTCTTGAGCATGGTGCAAGATGTAAGTTTTACCGCATTAAGCAACAAAAGCTAACACCGACACGGGCGAACCGGAACCTCCCAAAAGGCGCAATATTCCTATAACTAAAGTGATTTCAGTCGCAGGTAACAAGTCGAGATTGGCAAGATTTTCCAGCACTATTCGCTGCTTTTCCAATACCAGTTTGTTAACGGCAAAGCTTTCATCTCGCCCGGTATCGACTCCGTGGGTATCGGTTCCAACTCCGGCGACCGAGCGTTCTTCTAGCAAAAATTGAGTTGCTGCTTTGCCAAATCCGGGAAAGTGGCAAATGCCGCCCTCGTCTCGGTTAAAAAATGCTCGCTCATCATCCCATTTTTCTTGCCAGCCTGTATACAATAAAACTAGATTTCCCGGTTCTATAAGTTTGTGCTGCCGTTCCCAATTTAATACATCGTCTATGGTTAAAGTGTAGTCGGGATTGGCAAGACTTTGCTCGCGGATGTCGATCGCAATTGCGGGTAAAACTAGCGACTCCGGCGCATAACTATCAATGCTGGTGCCTCCTGCATAAAAGCTGTTGGGTGCGTTGATGTGAGTGCCGCTGTGTTCTCCCATTGAGAATTTTCGCAGGAAATAGCCGTGTTTTTCTATTTGAGATACAGTTTCAAATTCTGCCGCAGGATCTCCTGCCCAGGTAGGAATATTTGGGTGAATTGCATGGGTTAAGTCTATAATTTGGCTGTAGGCGATCGTTTTTAATTTATTTAAGTTGAAGTTGTTCGTCATCAGGTAAAATAGATATTTTATTTATTAAACACAGTTAATTTTTTGACTTTCTACGCTCAAAATCTAAAATCTAAAATCTAAAATCTAAAATTCGATTAGTCGATCGAGCGTTGCTGCCATCACATCCTTTGTTTGCCCGGAAACAGTATACACCAAAGCTTCTCGATAAACTCTCCCGGCAGGGTGCACAATACCGTTAGCAGCACCGCCAGAAACTGCAACCGCAGCGTGCCCGCAGCGCACCGCTAAATCAATAGCTTGAGCTCGCAGCGCTAATTGTTCTGCTTTTGAGCTATGTTGAGATTGTTGGAAATTCTCTTTTAGCCGATCGAGCTTTTGCTCTAGTTTTTGGCAAGCTGTCGCTATAAAAGGTGAATTTTTAGCAGCCGCCGCTGCTGCAATTACATCCAATCCCGCTCGAATACAGCCAAAAGTACCCGGGACAAAATTCAGTATATTTTTGCTGTCGTTTTCCGAAATCCAGCCGACAGGTTTAACTGAAATTATTTCCGATTCATGCAGCAACCAATTATCGAGAGTTGCTGTTACAGTATTAGTCGAGTTCATGGCGATTAACTGCATGATTTCGCTGAACGCTATTTTACCATATTCGCGTTCAATATTAACAAAAGGCAGCAAACCGAAAACAGCGCGTTCGTCAGGAAGTACCGCAGCTACAATAAACTTTTGAAACAATCCAAAACCTGTTATCCAAGGAACTTTTCCTGACAGTAAATAGCCATCTTTTTCGGGAGTCGCGGTGACGGCAGGATTGCCCGATCGCCTTAAATGCGAAAACCCAATACCCAAGCGTAACTCTTTTTGGGCGATCGCCCGCAAGTATCTGCTTTTTAGCATTTCATTGTCGCTGTTGGCAAGCATGGCAGTTGCGCTGTGGTGCTGAGTTTGCAGAAAAGACAAAGCGCCGGAATATCGAGCCGTCAATTCCTGATATTGATAAAAAATCTCCGGTGCAATTTCAGCCCCGCCCCATTTTTGGGGAACTCGCAATGCTAAGAGCGATCGATCTTCCAATCCAGCAACTGCTGTTTTTAGCGCTTCCGAGTCGCTGTCGATAATATCCGCCTGGGGTGCAACGCACTTTTGTAGGTAATTTTCTGTGCTGTTAAGCATATCTTGGAAATCCATTTTTTATAATTATTTTATAGCAGAGGTAGGGACACGGCAGTGCCGTGTCCCTACTTATTTCCTCGCATTGTGCACCCTTATCAAGAACAGGCTTTCCGGCCTGTTCCACAACAAATAAATTCTATCTATTGTGGAACAGGCTTTCCGACCTGTTCCACAACAAATAAATTCTATCTATTGTGGAACGGGCATCTTGCCCGTTCATAAAATGCTTGTTGAGAATGCAACAATTAACTTTTTACCACACTTTCCAAGGAGCCTTGCCTTCATCCCAAAGTTCGTTTAAATACTTGTATTCTCGATAAGTATCCATCGCAAAGAAGAAGCCATCATGACGGTAAGCCATCAACTGTCCCTCTGCGGCCAAACGCTGCATCGGCTCCTGTTCTAAAATACAATCATCTCCCCCCAAATACTCAAATACCCGGCGGTTAAATATCATATATCCAACACTGATCCAGCCATCGATTTGAGGTTTCTCAGAAAATTCTACTACGCGGCTATCGCTGTCTACATCCAAAATTCCAAAGCGAGAAATCGGGCGAAATGTAGTGACAGTTGCCAGCTTACCGTGAGACTTGTGAAAATCCACAAGTGCCTCAATATCGACATCAGCAACTCCATCGCCGTATGTCACCATGAAATTCTCGCGATCGATATATTTTTCAATCCGTTTGACCCGCCCTCCCGTCAAGCTTTCTGCCCCAGTTTCAGCCAGTGTCACCTTAAAATCTTGTTCGAGATGTTCCTCGTGATAAGTGATGGTATTTTCGCGTCCCAGACAGATCGTAAAGTCATTGTTCATGGCTTCATAATTGAGGAAATATTCTTTAATCATGTTGCCGCGATAGCCCAAGCACACAATAAAGTTTTGGAAACCGTAGTGTGCATAGATCTTCATGATGTGCCAAATAATCGGATGCCCCCCGACATCAACTAAGGGTTTGGGACGAAATTCTGTTTCTTCTCTGAGACGAGTACCGAGACCGCCGGCTAGGATAACTACTTGCATTTTTTCACAGTTTTAAAGATGATCAATTAATTTATCATCAATCATTAGTGATTTTTCAAAAAAATTATTAATATTTTATCACGATCGGTGAAGCTTTGTAAACCACAAAAATCACGAACTATAAATAATCGTAGGTGGTTCGGTGCGCACCGTGTATTTATGAATCATCCTAGGGTGCGGATGGAACACCATGTATTTAAATACTGCGTGCAATTTATAACTAAAAGTAGGGCGTGCACTGCCCACTGTATATCTGAATGTTACGCCTAATTTATAACTGACGAATGGTAGATTATAAAATAGACAAAAAAACAGCAATCATTTATACTAAATTTAAGAAAGAGATTCAACAGCAATGAAAAATCAACTCTATCGCCTAAAAAATTTTTTAGGTGTCCTGTGTGCGATCGCCTCAATAATTATATTATTCCAATCGGCAATACCTGGTGTTTACGCCACGGTTATTGCACCGGAAGGCTCAACTATACCACAAACCACCGTAGCTTTTGTTCCCAACATACCGGGCGGCGGATTAGACTTTCACGAAGCAGCAGGAGGACACACTTTAGAAAGACACGTTGGCAAAACAGAAGCACAACTAGCACAGCGACTCGCAAGCGAAACGAGAATTTCTGCTGCATCTTCTTTTACTGACCGTTCCGTCGCTGAAGCGGCTATTGGAGAAGCAATGAACAGAAATCAAAGTGCGATCGACTCTTGGGTGAAAAGTCGAGGTAATCGTTATACGATCGACTACAACGCCAACAGAATAATTGGCATTACTCTGCGTCGCCGCGCATCCAAAGCAACTTCAGCATCTCGCCTGAGAATCGTCCTCCAGCGCAGCGCCAAATTACCTCCCGGATACTTTATTCTCACAGCCTATCCCCAATGATTCATCAATTTCCTCATTTAACTCAATTTTTCAGTTCCTACTTTCACCAAGACTGGCCGTTAGAAGCTGACACTCCCAGCGATGTAGTGAACAAATACCGCAGCAGCGAACCCCCCGCAAGTGTTGAAGCTGCATCGCAAGAACTCAGCAAACTGCTCGAAATGCAGATCGCCCCAGCCGATTTAGAAGCATTCATCCTCGATGAATTAGGGTGTTACTACGACCCAAAATCAGAAAATCAAACCGTCAGAGAATGGTTGGAATCGGTGCAAAAATCTTTGAAAAATCCCAGCTAAATTTTATATATTTGTAAGAACACGGCTATATATTTGTAAGGACACGGCAGTGCCGTGTCCCTACAATTAATCGCGGTAGGGACACGGCACTGCCGTGTCCTCTATATAATTCCGGTGCCACCAGAAACTATATCACTTGCTAACCGTCAATAAGTAGCCTTCATGGACGTTGAAATTAGGGATAACATAAGCCAAGCTGCCGCTACCCACAGAAAGGTTTTCTTCTTTCACCGTGACAAGCTTTTGCACTGCCCCTTCTTGATTGTTGGGAATTTTTTCTAATTTTAGAGTGATTTTCTGGCCTCTTTGAATACCTAGCTGCTCCAAATTACCCAGGCTTAATGTTACCGTTGTTGCTGAGGAAAAATTGGGATCGAAATAACCTAAAAGTATCTGTGCTTTACCTTCAGGATTTGACTTGCTGGCTAAAGCGACAAGGCGATTGTTATTTGACCAACTCCGCACCCGCGAATTAACTCCGTCAGCATAAGCTTTGTAAGTCCACCAAGCTGCTCTTGGCTCAAAAGTATTAGGCGTGACCATCCCACTCAGCGTATTGTTGAAGCAATTGCTAACTTTATTTGGCCCTTTAGTCTCCCAACAAGCTCTGCAAGCACCGTCAGCTTTTGCATACTCTAAGTTATACAAATAACCTAAGATTTCCCCCGGCTGGTACTGCGCTAAGTTCCCGACAATTTCGTTGACGTAAATTTTTTGCAATTTCAGTTCCTTGTAAGAGGGACTTTGCTGAAAATTGCGTTTAGCATCAATGACATGATCGTCAACAAATAAAATCATCGCGTCGTTAAGTTCGTGCCATGAGAGGAAGTTTACTTCAAGTTTGTTAGCCTTGCAGTAATCCAAAAAAGCTGCGAGATATTCTTTGCTGTAGCGGCCGAGGCTTGGCCCGCCAATCATTGCTGACGGCCCCAATTCTTCCCGCAATATTTTGTAAGCTCTTTTGTAAGTTTCAAAGAATTGTTCTCTGCTTCCCTTCCAAAATGGATCTTTCCAATCTGGTTCATTCCATACATCCCAAATAATTTTCTTGCCTTTATTTTGCTGGGCTAACTGTCGGATGAAGGCTTCCCATGCGGGGTAGTTTTGATAGGGCCAGCCATTGGGATTGGTACCGTAGCCCCACAAGTCGCTAACTACTAACTGAAACTCGGCTCCGCTGGCGATTACTCGATCGTAAAGATCGAGTCTCCCCACCCGCCAAAGTTTCGGCTGCAAGGGTTTGATAGAACTATCCGGCGGTTTTGCGGTGTCGATTCCGTGCAGAATGCCGCTCATGGAAATTGTACCGGTGGCTGGCTGTCCAAAATCAACTGCGACGTTCGATCGCAGTTGGGCAACAGTTGGTTGTTGCCCAAAATATGTTATTAGCAGGACAGTTACCGCAGCTAAGCAAATTGGCAGCAGTTTATTAATAGCTTTGAACTTGAAGGTGAATTGCATATCTTTTCTTTTCTCCATGCTGCGAAGGTTGACTTTGTATGTGTAGCAGCGATTTCACTCGCGGATTTGCTTTTATGAAAAAGTTTTAACCAACAGATGAAACGATTTCAAAACTCTGTATTGATTCCATCAACTGTTGCCATTCTCCTGAGCTAATTAGCGCGGCACTATCAATTTTAATCCCATTTTGGGAAGACAACAACACAAAAACATTCACCCAACTCAAGATAGTTTCTGTTGTAAAAAGTGGCGTGCAAGCCCAAGATGATTGCAAATTCTTAACCATCTCCGACATATCTCCCCTAGCGTAAGCATCCCAAGCTTTCCACACTAAATAATAGTATTTGAGCAGCCTATCCACTTGCTGTATGTGCCTTTGGACTTTCGGACTAATAGATAAACTGTCGCTCTTATTGTCTCTTGCAAGTGCTTGTTCAATTATTTGTCCGTATTCCCGAAGCATCCGTTCTTCTTGGAATAGTTCTTGGGCTCGCGCTTTGCACGCTTGTCCTGCAAGTCGGCGCAATTCGGTATTTTCTGCCCATATTTCCACCGTTTCTACTAACTCTTTTACTGTTCCTTCTGGGTCGATTGTAGGATCGGGGAGCAACTTTCCTGTATCTCCCAATTCTTCAGGAATCCCGCTGACTGCGGTTGCAATTACGGGCAATCCTTTCGCCATTGCTTCCATAATTGCTAGCGGCATTCCCTCTGCTTCGGAAGATAAAATAAAGATGTCGCTGGCGTCTAGCCAATCGGCAATATCCCAGCGCTGTCCTAAGAATTTAACCTGTTCGGTGACTCCTAATTGGCTCGCAGTTGCTCTCAATTCAGGCTCCATATCGTCGTGAGTGGTAGAACCGGGGCCGGCCCACACAAAGTATAGCTGCGGCCAAACTGGACGATTTTTCAGTTGGGCGATCGCCTGCAATTGATACTGATATCCTTTAATTGGAGTCAATCTCGCCGCCGTGAAACAAACGACAGCATCTTCGGGGATTCCTTGTTCTTGGCGCAGGCGTTGGCGGGTTGAAAGATTTGGGGGTTCAAAATAACTGTTCGGCCTGCCATAATAAATAACTTTGCCCCGTTTTAGAGGCACTTTAAAAATTCGTTTGAACAAGTTGAAATTTTCCTGTGAAACTGCTACTACTGCTTTGGCTAAATCGTACTGATAGGAGACAGCATTAAAATAGGGAACTCGATCGCCCCGATCGAAAGTTTCATAATTGCGACCGATATAACCGAGAGTAACTATGTACGGTATGTCCTGCTTAATAGCAACTTGTTTGGCCGCAAAATTGGCCATCGGTGAGCCATCGCTAAATATAATTAAATCCGGTTGAGCCCGGGCATAAACTTTTTCAGCATCTCCTAAATTGTATGAAACTCGCAAAAACTCTTTGATCGTGTCAAAGTCCAGCCAAATATGTTCTATACCTAGCTGTTTTTGTTCGGTAATTAAAGGGTTAGAACTTTGAGTTTGAACGCTAATAACTTGGTAGCCGTCGGCTGCTAATTTACACATCAGCGAGTGGTTGAACTGAGCCAAACCTCCAACTCCGTGGTCTTCGGCGTACAGGAGTACGCGGGATTTTTGCGGTTTGCCAATCGACGAACTATCAACAGGTTGGTATTGAGGAGTATTGTTGGCAGCAAGCACTACGATGTCTTGCCATTCTTTTAAAGTAGTTAAGGCATAAGCATCAAATTCGATACCGTATTCTTGCGAAAAATTTTTAAAACTTTCTAACCATTGAAAAACAGTTTCTGTACCTGTAAAAGGAGTGTAATGAAGAGATTTCTCCAAACACTCGACCATCTCTGCCAAACATCCATCGCGGTACATCCGCCACGCTATCGATACTAAACACCTGTAACGTTCCGCGCCTTTCAACTCGCGGATGTGCTGAGGTAAGTCTGGCCGCGCAAAAAATTTATCCATCATAATTTCCATATTTTTCATTACTTGGGAGCCGCCGGACATGAGATTGCTGTCGTGCTGGCGGTAGCAGGTTAATATTTCTTTTAACCAAACTGACTTGCAACCTTTTAAAGCTAAACGCAAGACAAAATCTAAATCTTCTGTTGGCGGAAAGCGAGGATCGAAACCCCCCAAGCGTTCCCACCACTCGCGCCGCAGCATCATCGCACTCAGCCGCACTGATTTGTACAAAACTAAGCTTTCTAAATCTAATTTGGGTGCTTCTTGCCAAGGCTTTACTCCATAGATGCCTGCGTCCTTTTTGTCAACTATCAGCCAACCTGTCTGCACCAAATCTAATCTGGGGTCAGCGTCAAAGCAAGCAATTTGTTTTTCTAGTTTTTCTGGGAGGAAGAAGTCGTCACTGTCGAGAAAAGCTAAAAATTCGCCTTTGGCTAGTTCGCAGCCGCGATTCCGAGCTATTGCTGCTCCTTGATTTTCTTGATAAACGTACTGAATTACATCGAAGTAAGGCTCTAAAATTTGGCGGGTGTTGTCGGTAGAGCCGTCATCTACGACAATAATTTCCCAGTCTTGGTAAGTTTGGTCGCTCGCACTTTCTACGGCTCTAAGTATATAGCAATCGCAGTTGTATGTCGGGATAATTACGCTGACTCGTACTGCTTTTTTGGGGAGTATGCTAGACATTAATTTTTTCCATTCTGGTAAGTTTCTTAAAGATTGCATAGTTAGGGGAAATCCGTAAGCTTTAGCAATAGCACCCAGACGCTTTATCCAATCTATTACGGTTTTTCTAGCAGAGTAAGGAGTATAAGGAAAAGATTTTTGGTAATACTCAACCGCTGCAACCGGATGACCAGTATAGTACAAGTGCCATGCCATCCATGTCAGTGCTTCGTAGAAAGCAGGATTTTCTAACTCGCGGATGTGCTGTGGTAAATCGGGTTGGCTGAATAAATTTTGTTTTAATTTAATAAACAGATTTGCTTGTTTGAGAGATTTTTGAATTGACACATTTTTGTCATGCTGGCGATAACAGACTGTCACCTGCGGTAGCCAAGCAGCTTCGCAGCCTAATAGAGCTAAACGTAATAGTAAATCGGCATCATCTACGGAATCAAACTCCGAATTAAATCCGCCTACAATTTGTAACCACTTTCGCGAAAACATCATTGCGCTGGGAAGTACGGGCATCTGTACTATCCATGCTTCTAAGTCTAATTTTGGTAAATATTCCCAACATTTGATATCAGAAATTGTCTCTCCTTGCTCGTTAACTAAACGCCAGCCGCTATTGACAATTCCCAAGGAAGGTGATGAACTCCACAGTGCTACCTGTGCTGCCAACTTATCTGGCAAAAAAAAGTCATCTTGATCTAAAAAAGCAATTAATTCACCTTGGGATTCATGAATTCCTCGGTTGCGAGCGGCTGCTACTCCTTGATTTTCTTGATAAAAGTAGCGAATTCTATCAATATAAGGCTGCAACGCTTGGCGAGTGTCGTCCGTTGAGCCGTCGTCTACAACGATAATCTCCCAGTTTGTATAGGTTTGACTCAAGACGCTTTTTACAGCTTGTGCGATGTAGCGATCGCCATTATATGCAGGTATAATTACGCTGACTAGCGGTGTCGAAGTTGGCATTGACATGAGTTTGCTGGATGATAACAAAGGGTTCTGGAACATAACACGGATTGAGACGCGGATACACAGATTTTCGCTCGCTGTTGGGCTGGTAAAATATAATTTTACTGATATTTGCGGCTTTACTGCTGGCAGCAACCTCAATTTAAAATGTCACTTTGGTGTTTTTATGGTAGAGAAAATACAGATTCAAAACCTTGTATACCCTCGACTAATTGTTGCCATTCTGCTGAGTTAGTCAGAAAATATGTATCCAACGGATGCCCTTTTAATGACGAAAAATTTCCAAAACATTCTACCCAGTTCAGCAGCGTTTCTGTACTCAAAAAAGGCGTACACTTTAAAGATTCTTGAAGCGACTGCTGCATCCCGATGAGATCTTCTTGGCAGTAAGCGTGCCACGCCTTCCACACTAAAAAGTTGTAGCGCACCCGGCTTTCTACCTTCGCCATCCACCCCTGCACCTGTTGTTGAGTAACAAATCGATCTTTTTCGCCATCGGAAAGTAAAGCTTTTTCGATCGCCTCAACAGACTCTGCGAGCATCCGCTCCTCTTTGAACAATTTCTCGGCCCGCTGCTTGCAAGCTTTGCCGATTTGGCTGCGCAATTCTGGATTCAGCGCCCAAGCTTCTACAGTTTCCGCCAATTCCCTGGCTGTTCCCTCTGGATCGGTATTCGGATCGGGCAACAACTTCCCAGTATCGCCGAGCCCTTCTGGAATGCCGCCCGCTGCCGAAGCAACTACAGGCAATCCTTTAGCCATCGCTTCCATGACTGCAAAAGAAGGTGCAGCATCGCCGAGAGATGTCAAAACGAAGATGTCGCTAGCATCCAGTAAATCTAAGATATCCCAGCGCTGTCCGATCAATTTCACGCGATCGCTCGCCCCTAATTCCCTAACAGCTTCCCTCAATTCTTTTTCTAGATCGCAATAGCTTCCCTCACCATTTCCTGCCCAGACAAAATACAGTTTAGACCATACAGGAGACTGCTTCAACTGCTTGATTGCTTCGATCTGATATCGATGCCCTTTAACCGGTGCTAATCGAGCAGATGTGAAACAGACAATCGCATCTTCAGGAATTTCTAACTCTTGCCGCAGGCGTTTGCGAGCCGAAGGATTAGGAGGTGCAAAATATTCAGGAGATCGCCCCAAATAAATGACTTGCCCCTTATCTTTGGGTAAATCAAAGTCATCGCACAATAAATTCAAATGTTCATAAGCGCCAACAATCACCGCTCTAGCTTGCAGGCAGTGATACAGCACTCCCTCTCGATAAGGCACTACATCCCCGTAGGCAAAACTTGCGTGATCGGGCATGACTAACCCGATTACCATCATGTATGGTATCCCCATCTGAATAACTACCTGTTTAACTGCAAAATTAGAATAGGGCCAGCCATCGCTAAAAATAATCAGATCGGGTTTATTTTTAGAAAAAATCTCTTGTGCATCCTCCGTATTTCTTAACACCCGCGCTAAATCTCTATGGCTGCTAAAATCCAGCCACAAGTGTTCTATACCTAACTCTCGTTCTCGCTCAACTAACGGGCTAGAATGTTTGGTTTGCACGCAAGTGACTCGATAGCCCAACAAGGCTAACTGACAGAGAATGGCATGGTTGTACTGCGCTAATCCTCCCACGCCCGGATCGTCGGCGTTGTAGAGTAAAATGTGCGATTCCCTAGGGGATAGCTTCGCCGCGCGTGCTTTTGGATGTGTAGAAATAGAACTCTGTTGCGATTCGGGCTGATGGGTCATAACCATCAAAATTATATCTTGCCATTCTCTTAACTGACTCAGTGAATAAGCATCAAAATTGTCACCGTATTCTTCAGAAACGCTCTGAAAAGTTTCCAGCCAATTCAACACTGTTTCTGTGGGCGAAAAAGGGGTATATTGCAATGACTTTTCCAAACACTCTGCCATCTCTGCTAGATGACCGCCGCGATACATCCGCCATGCCATCCACACCAAGCATTGATAGCGTTCCTGTTTTTTTAACTGGCGGATTGACTGAGGCACATCAGGTCTGGCAAAGAATTTTTCCATCAGAATTTCTGTATTCTTCATTAGCGGAAAACCGCTTGACATGAGATTGGTGTCGTGCTGGCGATAACACGTAAGTACCTCTTTTAACCAAACTGATTTGCACCCCTTTAAAGTTAAACGCAAGGCAAAGTCTAAATCTTCCGTAGGCGGAAGCCCAGAATCGAAACCGCCCAAGTATTCCCACCACTTACGCCGCAGTAGCATGGCACTTGGGCGCACACATTTATAGAGAATAAAGCTTTCTAAATTTAATTGAGGCGCTTGCTGCCAAGGCTTTACCGCAGAAATATTTTGCCCTTTTTCATTTACCATGAACCAACCTGTTTGCACCATATCTAATGTGGGGTCAGCATCAAAGCAAGCTACCTGTTTCTCTAGTTTTTCTGGGAGGAAATAGTCATCAGCATCTAAAAAAGCTAAAAACTCGCCTTTGGCTAGCTGGCAAGCACGATTGCGAGCTATTGCTGCTCCTTGATTTTCCTGATAAATGTAGCGAATTCTGTCAGAATAAGGCTGCAATACTTGATGGGTGCTATCTGTCGAACCGTCATCTACAACTATAATCTCTAAATTAGTAAAAGTTTGACCTAGGGCGCTTTCTACCGCTTGCACGATATAGCGGTCGCCATTATATACTGGTATAATTACGCTGATTAGCGGTGTGCGATTGACTGTTGACATTATTTAGCTCGCTGTTAACCTATTATTGTCTAGTTTATATTAATTTCGCTGAGATTTAGCACTATTTATTTGCCAGTCTGCAGAGGTATTTACTTGAATTTGAACTTTGACAAGTTGTACCATACAATAATACATGGAATTATTACTCAACAGGAACGCAAGAAGTGAATTCAGAAACAGCAGCGGTTGATTTTCAACAACAGGCAGAAATATATTTAGCTTTAGGGAAGTTGGATGAGGCGATCGCACTTTGCCAAAAAGTTTTGGCATCTCACCCCAATTCCGCCGAGACTTGCAAGACCCTGGGGAAGGCGCTGCAAGCTCAGGGTAAGCTAGAAGACGCAAGGTATTGGTATAAAGTTGCGATCGCCCTGCAACCGGATTTTGCCGAAGCTTTTGCTAACCTCGGCACTCTCTGCGCTACATTGCAACAGTGGCAAGAGGCGATCGGCTGTTACCAAAAAGCCATCTCCCTGCAACCAAACTTTGCAGGATTTTACCGTAATTTGAGCCGGATATTTACCCAAGTCGGTCAAGCTGAGGAAGCTGCAGACTGTTGGTATCAAGCACTCATGGTGGAACCGATAGAAATAGCCGAAGAATACCTCGATTTAGGTAATACTTTGTTGGCGCAAAACAAGCCAGAAAAAGCGCTGACTTGTTACCACCGCACGATTTATTTAAACCCCAGTTTTTGCGAAGCTTACTGCCAATTAGCCGAAGCTGCTAGCGAGCTAAAAAAGTGGGACGAAGCTATTGTTAACTACCGCAAAGCTATTCAACTCCAGCCGGATATTTCGGAGTTTCATTACAAATTAGGCAATGTTTTGCAAGCCAAGGAACTCTGGTACGAAGCGGAGGCTGCCTACCGGGAAAGTATTGAGTTAAATCCCAATTCTTTTTGGTCTTACTACAATTTAGGCAGTGTGCTGCTCGATTTAGAAAAATGGCAAGAAGCCGTCGTTGCGTACCGCACCGCTGTTGAAATTAACCCGGATTTTTCTTGGTCTTACTACAGCATCGGTGCAGCTTGCGAGCGATTAGAAGAATGGTCTGAATCCGCCGCAGCTTACGAGCGCGCTACTGAATTAGACCAGAATTTTTTCGCAGCTTTTCACAAGTTAGGAGATGCTCTTTTTAAACTAGAAAAGTGGTCAGAAGCTGAGGCTGCATACGAACGGGCGATCGCACTAAATGCGGATTTATTTTGGTCTCATTATAACTTAGCTTTGACTTTAGTTAAGCTTCAAAATTTTGCAGCAGCAACACTCGCTTATCGGCGGGCGATCGCACTCAATCCAGAATTCTCTTGGACTTACCACAATTTAGGAGAAGCGCTGTTAAAAACCCAACAGTGGAAAGCCGCAGCTACCGCTTACCAACGTGCTATTGAACTTAATCCCACTATTTCTTGGTCTTATTACAATTTAGGCGATGCTTGGAGTGAAAGTCACCAATGGAACGATGCTGTTTCCGCCTACCTTTGTGCGCTTCAAATCGAGCCGTCTATACCGGGAATTTACATAAAGTTAGGCGAGGCTCTCATCAAAAGAACTCCGACCGATTTAGACGCAGCAACCAGCTACTATCACCACGAATTGCAGCCACTGCACCCTCCTGAATTTTACTGCGAAATAGCCCAAAATTTTGCCGAGAGCGATCGGCTTAACGCAGCCATAATGTTGTACTTGATGGCATTAGAAATTAGACCAAAAGATCCCGAAATATCCCAAAAATTAGAGGGTATTTTAGAAAAACAGCGTCAAACAGGGGAATCTACTCTATTATTAGAGTTAGAGGCTAAGGATATTCGCGATCGCTACATTGCCCGAGTCGCCAAAGGCAAAACTTTTGCAGAAGTCGGCGGCTTGTGGGGAACTGTCAGCGAAAAAGTATCTGTAGCTAGCAAATACGGTGCAGTTTCTCTGACAATGATTGATGCCATGCCGGCATACCTCGACTGGTGGCAAAATTTTCACGATCGGATGACAAGTTTAAATATTGCTAATTATAATTGTATCAATCGAGATATAACTCAGATTCAGCTTGCAGAAATTGGCGAGCCTTACGATGTAGTTCACTGTGCAGGAGTTTTGTACCATCACCCCCATCCGTTGCAGATTTTAGTTGCCTTGCGTCAGATAACTGGCGAGCATTTAGTTTTCACTTCAGCTATCACCCAAGAAGTTATAGAGAATGAGTTAGGACGCTATGAACTTCCCGCTTCTGGAGTAATGTTTATTCCAGCTTTGGACGACGCAGAACGAGCTATTCTAACAGCCTACTGGCAGCCCTACCTCAACAGCAACCCACTTATAGGGATAACTGAAAAAGCAGTTTTTGACATGAACAATTTGGCGGCGTGCTGGTGGCTGCCGACAGCTACTGCTTTAGAATCTATGTGCAAAGTAGCTGGATTTAAGGTTTTAGATAAAGGATTGACTTGGAACAATAATGCTATGACTCTGCTGCTAGGCATTTGAGGATTGGTAAACGAACAATAACAGTACCGGACGCGCCAAACTGTTAAAAACCAGGTTTCTGAGGGGATTATTCGTTTCCTTCCGCCAATATTCCTACTAGAAACCTGGTATTTTCCGTAATTTATAAATAAAATAGCTGCAAACATCTTTTGTGAAAACAGGAAAATAATTAATGAACAATCACCAACCAGGGACGGCATTAGGCAACATTTTAGTAGTAGACGATACGCCAGAAAACCTGCGCCTGTTGTCTACGATGCTTACTCATCGAGGGTACGCGCCCCGCTGCGTGATTAACGGAAAAATGGCTCTGAGAGCCTGCAATTCTAATCCGCCGGATTTGATTTTGCTCGACATAATGATGCCGGAAATGAACGGCTACGAAGTTTGTCAACACCTGAAATCCGAACCAAAAACTCGCGAAATTCCGGTAATTTTTATCAGCGCTAAAGATGAAGTATTCGACAAAGTAAACGCATTTGCTGTTGGAGCAGTTGACTACATCAGCAAGCCATTTCAGTTTGAAGAAGTGCTCGCCCGCATCGAAAGTCACCTCACCCTGCGGAATTTACAAAAGCAGCTAAAACAACAAAATATGCTGCTTCAAGAAGAAATCAACAGCCGCTTAGCCGTTGAAAAAGCAATTCACGAAAAAAACCAAATTCTGCAACAAGAAATTAGCACCCGCCGCGCCGTTGAAAAAGCTTTGCAAGAGCAAAATTTGCTCCTCCAACAAGAGATATCGAACCGCCAGCGCGCCGAATCTGCTCTCTTAAAATCTAACCAAGAATTGGCGCGTTCAAATGCGGAACTAGAACAATTTGCTTATGTGGCTTCTCACGACTTGCAAGCGCCTTTAGCAACAATTGCTAGTTATGCTCAACTTTTAGAAAAACGCTACAAAGATCAGCTCGACAGCCAAGCTAGTAAGTTTATTGGCAATATCGTTCACGGCTGCACGAGAATGCAAAATTTAATTGACGATTTACTCGAATATTCGCGAGTGGGCAGGAGTCAGAAACCTTTTCAACTGACAGATTGCAATCACGCAGTCGAGCAAGCAATCGCCAACTTGCAATGGGCGATCCGCGACACTCAAGCAGTTGTTACTTACAGCGAATTGCCAGAGGTAATGGGGGATATTTCTCAACTCGTACAGCTATTTCAAAATTTAGTCGGCAATTCGATTAAATATCGCCAAGATGCACCGCCTGTGGTTCATATTACCGCTGATAAACAGGAGAAAGACTGGTTATTTTCTGTCTCGGATAATGGAATTGGGATTGCGACGCAGCATCAAGAACGCATCTTTCAAATTTTCCAGCGGTTGCACACTCAAAAAGAATATTCTGGGACAGGTATTGGTTTAGCAATTTGTCAAAAGATTGTGGAACGTCACGGCGGATCTATTTGGGTGGAGTCGAAGCCGGGGCAAGGTTCAACTTTTTACTTTACTCTCGGTTAATTGAGACATCTTTTCGGCACAATGTAGAAGCTATAAGGCTGCGGAATTTGAATTAAATATTATATTTTAAGGCAAAAGCTAGAAGATACAAGGTAGAAGTTAACACCATTGAAATTTTTAAATTTTTAAATTTTTAAATTTTTAAATTGGGGATGACTTGTGGCTATTGGGGGTTGCGATCGCGAGCCTAAAGTGGCATTTTTTTTTTAACTCGTATAAATTGCAAGTTAGAATAAAAAATGTTTGGCGTTGACAATTTAGTCAGTGCATGGTAAAATTTTAATTCTTAAACACATTTTTTGTAGCGCTCGCTCACACCGCAATGTGAGCGCCGATGTAGGTGTAAGTGCCATTAAATAATTGCCCCGAAAATCACAGGTAAAATTTAAGTTTGTTTAACATTTTTTTGATTAATAATTATTATGAAAGCAGTTTTTAACTTAGCTTTGCCTCCTCTCTGCTTTAAAGTTCTGTTAGTAGAAGACAACCCTCAAGAAGCCGAGCTGATTGAAGATTTGCTGTCAGAAATTGGCGGCCAACAGCGTATACTGCTGACGAAAGTAGAACGGCTCAGTGAAGCGCAGCAGCGATTGAATGAAGAAACTTTTGACATAATTTTATTAGACCTTTCACTGCCAGACAGTCTCGGAATCGAGACGGTTGCTCGGGTACAAGAGTATGGAGTAAATGTGCCGATCGTAGTTTTGACTTCCCAAAATGACGAAGAGCTTGCCCTGCGGTTGATTTCCGTCGGGGTACAGGATTATTTAGTAAAAAGAAAAATCGACGGCGAACTGTTAATTCGATCGCTCCGTTACGCCATAGAACGCCAGAACAGTCAAGATGCTTTGCGAAAAAGTGAAGAAAAATATCGCTCGGTGGTCGAAAATTCCCTGATCGGAATTGCCATCATCGCTCCAATTATTGACAGCGAAGTTCCTCAAAATTGCAACTGGATAGAAGTTAACGATGCGCTGTGCAATTTGTTGGGCTATGAGCGCTATGAACTCGTGCAAAAGAATTGGCTAGAGTTGACTCATCCAGAGGATTTTGATGCCAATTTGAAACAATTGTCTCAGATGTTAGCAGGTGAGAGCGATGGTTGCATCTTAGACAAAAGGTGGCTCAGAAAAGACGGCGAAATAGTTCACACGCGAGTTTCCCTGCGCTGCATCCGCCGCCTGGACGGGTCGATCGACCGGATCATCGAAGTAGTGTTGGACGTGAGCGATCGCTACCGCTACGAAGCCAAACTGAAAGCGTCAGAAGAATTTTTAAACCACACCATAAATGCTACGCCCGACCCAATTTTTGTCAAAGACGAGCAACACCGCTGGATGATATTAAATGATGCTTTTTGTCAGTTGCTCGGCAAATCGCGGCAAGAACTGATCGGCAAATCAGATTATGACTTTTTCCCCAAATCAGAGGCTGATGTTTTTTGGGCAAAAGATGAAGAAGTATTGACAACGGGTATCTGCTTGGAAACTGAGGAAAACTTCACAGATACTGCCGGAAAAGAACACATCATCTCTACCAAAAAAAGCGTATTTAAAACATCGGCTGGCAGTAAAGTAATAGTAGGCATAATTAGAGATTTTACCGAATACAGACGGCAGCAAAAAGCCCTGCAACAAAGCGAAGCTCGATTTCAAAAACTGGTAGCTAACCTGCCGGGAGCAATTTATCAATTACGAAGGTCAGCAACGGGAGAAATATCTTTTCCCTACGTCTCTTCAGGCAGCCGCCAACTGTACGAATTAGAAGCAGAATCAATCGAGCAAAATGCGGAACTGGTTTTCAGCGGAATTCACGCAGACGATCTCTTAGATTTAGAAGCATCGATCGAAATTTCTGCCGCTAGCTTAGAACCTTGGCAGCAGCAGTGGCGGCAGACTTTGCCATCGGGAAAAGTTAAGTGGCTGCAAGGAGCGGCGAGACCGGAAAGGCTCAATAACGAGACAAACTCTGGGAGCGAAGGCGATATTCTCTGGGACGGTTTAGTGATGGATATCACTGAATTAAAGCAGGCACAAACAGAGCGCGACCGCTTTTTTACCATCTCCTTAGACTTGCTTTGTATTGTAGGTTTCGACGGCTGTTTTAAACGTTTAAATCCTGCTTGGTCAACGGTTCTAGGCTACAGTAGTGCTGAACTTTTTGCCAAGCCGATGCTCGAATTTGTCCATCCAGACGATCGGCAAGCTACCGCAGCCGAAGGGGTAAAACTAATAGCAGGTAGCTCCATTATCTCGTTTGAAAACCGCTATCTTTGCAAAGACGGTTCTTACAAATGCCTCCTGTGGACGGCATCGCCATTTAGTGAAGAAGGTTTAATCTACTCAGTCGGTCACGACATTACCTCTCGCAAACAAGCCGAGTCCAAACTTCAGCGACAAGCAGTAGCAATGGCCGCTGCTTATGACGGTATCGCGATCCTCAATGCTAGGGAAGAATATATTTATTCTAATCAGGCTTATCTGCAAATGTACGGCTTTTTAAATTCCTCCGATTTATTGGGTAAAAGTTGGAAAATCCTTTATGAAGAAGCAAAAATTCAAGAAATTGAACGAGAAATCCGCCCGGCTCTCCATGAAAAAGGATACTGTAATATAGAAGCAACAGGTCAGCGGCGAGACGGTACTCTTTTTCCTCAAGAACTGTCGCTGACTATGCTTGCCGGTGGGGAGATAATTTCCATAGTCCGCGATATCACTAATAGAAAACAGGTAGAATCAGCACTGCGAGCGAGCCAGCGCCGCTACCAAACTTTAGCAGAAGCATCGCCAGTTTGCATATTCCACACCGACACCTCGGGAAATTGCCTTTATGTGAATCAGCGGTGGAGCGAAATTACGGGATTAAACCCAGAATTAGCAGCAGGAAAGGGCTGGATAAATGCCATACATTCCGATGATGTAGAGCGGGTGAAAAGTGAATGGCATCGAACAATTATTGACAAAATTCCTTTTAAATCAGAATACCGCTTTCAGCGTCCAGACGGTCGGGTAATTTGGGTGATCGGTCAGGCAATTGCAGAAATCGGAGACAAGCAGGAAATTAAAGGCTATATCGGCACTATTACTGATATTAGCGATCGCAAACAAGCAGAATTAGATTTGTTGCGAGTTACTCAAGCCGTAGAAAGTACCAGCGACGCGATCGGCATTGCTGACTTGACAGGGCGATCGATCTACCACAATCAAGCCTTTGTTCAGCGGTACGGCTACACAGCAGAAGAACTGAACACAGCAGGCGGAGCAACGGCACTTTACCCCCAAAGTCAAGTGCTGGTAGAAATGTTTAAAACAGTCCGTAAAGGCAAATCTTGGCAAGGCGAACTCCAAATCAAAACTAAAAGCAACGAAGTGGTAACGACTTTATTTCGTGCCGACTGCATTAAAGATGAAACTGGCAATTTAATCGGGCTAGTGGGAGTAATTACCGACATCACCGAACGCAAACAAGCTGAGATGGCCCTGCTGCACCAAATAAGGCGAGAACGGCTGGTAGTTGCCATGCTCGATCGCATTCGCTCCTCCCTCAATTTAGAAGAAGTCCTGACAACTGCTGTCGAACAAGTGCGGCAATTTTTGCAAACAGACCGCACAGTTATTTACCGTTTTAATCCCGACTGGAGCGGCTTTGTAGTTGTGGAATCCGTGGCACAAGATAGAATTTCGTTGCTAAGTTTTAACAATATTGATGGCTGTTTTAGAGAAAAATTTGTTGAGATTTATCAACAAGGCTGTATTAGATCTATGGAAGATATTTACCGGGAAAATTTGACGGAATGTCACATGAAATTTCTCGAAGGATTTGAAGTAAAAGCTAACTTAATAGTGCCGATTTTAAAAGCACGAGAAAGCATTTCCCAGACTCAACAGACCGCAGAAAATCAGCTATGGGGACTGCTGATCGCCCAGGATTGCAGCGGCCCCCGTCCCTGGGATTCCTCAGAAATAGAATCCCTCCGGCAATTGTGCGTCCAATTGGCGATCGCGATCCAGCAATCGACGCTATTTGAACAAGCACAAACCGAAATTGCCGATCGCAAACTTGCAGAATCTGCCCTCCAACAAGCCAAAGAAGTCGCAGAAAGCGCCAACCGCGCCAAAAGCGAATTTCTCGCCAACATGAGCCACGAACTCCGCACGCCTTTAAACGGCGTTTTAGGTTACGCTCAAATCCTCAAAACCGACAAAGACTTAAGCTCTGATCAGCAAGAAAGTCTCAGCAATATTCAACAGTGCGGTCAACACCTGCTGATGTTAATCGATGATGTTTTAGACCTTTCCAAAATCGAAGCTAGAAAAATGGAACTCTACCCGGAAGAGTTAAATTTTCTAAATTTCACGAAAAACATTGCCGATCTATTTCAGATGCGGGCATCGCAAAAACAAATTTCCTTCAATTACGAACAAGTATCTCCCCTGCCTACTTGCGTTTGTGTAGATCCAAAAAGATTGCGCCAAATTCTGATAAATTTACTCAGCAATGCCGTTAAGTTTACTAACAGCGGAGGTGTGACTTTTAAAGTCGGCTATGTCGGCACAGGCGCCTGGAGTCGAGGGCAAGGCGAAAATTATGAATTATCGATTTTGAGTTCGGAACTGAAAGAAAATTATATGCGCTTCGCCCACAATGCGAGCGCAGAAAAACACGCTTTAAAAATCCGCTTTCAAGTTGAGGATACCGGCACTGGAATAGACCGAAGCAAGTTAGAAGAAATATTTTTGCCATTCCACCAAGTAAAAGGCAATACATTTGTTGAAGGTACAGGTCTCGGACTCTCAATCAGCCAGAAATTAGCGAAAATGATGGGCAGCGAAATAGGTGTCAACAGCACTTTGGGAAAAGGCAGCACTTTCTGGCTGGATTTAGAATTGCCCGCAGTCCAACGGTACTTGGAGGTGTCTCCTTTGCGGGAAAAACCCTGGCTTGTCGGTTTTGTTGGCAACAAGCGGAAAGTGCTAATCCTGGATGAAAATCAACTAAATCGCGATTTGTTGTGCAGGCTGCTGGGGCGTTTGGGATTTGAAGTTGCCGAAGCACAAAACCGTCAAGAATGCCTCTACAAAGCAGTTGAATTTCAACCGGATGTGATTTTTATCGACTTGGGGATGCCTGTAATGGATGGCGTAGAAACTGCCACAAGACTGCGGGAGTTACCGGAATTAAAAAATGTCGTGTTAATCGCTATGTCAGCTAGCCTTTTGGAGGGGGCGCAGCAAGAGAGAATCCTCGCAGGGTGCAATGATTTTCTTCCCAAGCCGATCGCAGCAAATCACTTTTTGGCACAGTTGCGCGTGCATTTGAGCCTAGAATGGATTTACGGGGAAGCTTCGGAAAACAAAAAGCGCAAAACTCCCAGTTTGTCACCAGCATCGGATTTTCCGGCTTATTCTTCTCTGTTACCTGCGGCTTCTGAGTCGGTAGCACAACTTTTGAAACTCGCAGCTATGGGCGACATTGAAGAATTTTTTGAGGAGAGTGCTAAGCTGGAGTGTTTAGAACCTAAATTAGTACCGTTTGTCTCGAATCTGCGCCAACTTGCTAAGGGATTTCAGCTCAAACAAATTCGGAATGCTTTAAAGCAATATATCGAGGGGCAGTAGTCAGCAGTCAGCAGTCAGCAGTCAGCAGTCAGCATTTATATCATGTGCGGTCGCTCGATCGGATATGATATCACTCTAATAGCCAACCAAATAATTCTCCTACTGTCAGTTGCAATTCCCTGGCAAAAGATGGCATGGGCAATAACTGTTCCGGTTCGTCAAACACCTCCGTTGATTGAGTCTGCCGATATACAAAAACCGATCGATCCTCTGGATCGATTAACCAACCCATTTGAGTTCCGTGTTTGAGACAATGTAAAATATTTTTAGTAACTTTAGTTTGGTTTTGGTCGGGGGAGAGGATTTCAATTGTCCAATCCGGGGCGATCGCAAACACATTTGCCACACCACCATTTTCTTTACGGGGAATGCGCTCCCAAGTGAATACAGTCACGTCCGGAACGATCGCTCGACCGCCAAAAATGCACCGTAGTTCTGGAAATGCTCGCGCCACCTTTTGAGGTTTGAAAGCAGTATTAGCAGCGCTTGTCAACTCGCCTTGAATGACACTATGTTCTCCTTGAGGCATCGGTTTTTGAATGATTTCACCGTCAATGTACTCGCTGGCTGGTTTGGTTTCTGGCAACTTCAGAAACTCTTGGAGTGTCAAAGATTTTGGCAGGGTTTGTACCATCCAATTTTACCTAGAAAATAGAGTTTCATCTGCTATTTTACCCAAAAGTCCCGGACTCGTGCGATCGGCGCTCCACTTACTTCAACATCCGGCTATACCACCTTGCATCCTGCGGCTAATCTTGCTTCTATATATTCAGAGACAGTTTTTGAGAGAGTTGGGATTGAAATTACTTTGCCTCAGTAACGGCCACGGAGAAGACGCGATCGCCCTTCGCATCTTGCGGGAACTGCAACAGCACCCGCATCCCCCAGAATTAGCCGTGTTTCCGCTAGTGGGCGAAGGGCAAGCTTTCGCTCAACTAGAAAACGCCCGCATCATCGGCCCGGTGCAGCGAATGCCTTCGGGCGGCTTTATTTACATGGACGGGAGGGAATTTTTGCGCGATGTTAAAGGCGGTCTGCTTCAGTTGACCCTAGCTCAGTTTAAAGCCATCCGCGCTTGGGTGCGATCGCAACAACAGTCTGGGAATCAAGACGGCGTTATTTTAGCCTGCGGGGATATTGTACCGCTGCTGTTTGCTTGGCTCGGCGGCGCGCCCTACGCCTTTGTGGGTACGGCCAAGTCCGAGTATTATTTGCGCGACGAGAACGGGCCTCTGGCTCGCAAATCCCGGGCTTTTGGTTGGTGGGGTGCGCGATCGGTTTATTTGCCTTGGGAGCGTTGGTTGATGACTCGATCGCGCTGTCGGGCCGTTTTTGCCAGGGACGCGCTAACCGCCGAGACTTTACAAAAGCTGGGAATTCCCGCTTACAATCTCGGAAACCCGATGATGGACGGACTCGAACCGGAAAATCCAGCCGGTTTTTACGGCCCTGACGCAGAGTTTCGGGAAAGGTCGCGATCGCTCGTCATCACCTTACTCCCCGGTTCTAGAGCGCCGGAAGCCTATGCTAATTGGCAGCTAATAGTAGAGGCTGTAGCCGGAATTTTGTTGCTGTTTGCCGAGCGCAAATTGTTATTTTTCGGAGCGATTTCCCCTGAGTTAAATCTAGAAGCTTTGCGACCTATTTTAGAATTTTTCGGCTGGCGACAAGACGGCGAAACTAGAACGCAGCGGCGAGAAGGAAGTATTTTGCGACCTCCTGTTTCCAGCGCTCGAGAAATTCACAAAGAATCTCCTAATTTGCTATTGCCCTTGACATTTGTGCAGAGAAACGCCACGATGATTTTAACTCAGCAAAGTTTTAACGATTGTTTGTACGAAGCCGATTTAGCAATAGCAATGGCAGGAACGGCTACAGAACAATTTGTAGGTTTAGGAAAACCCGCGATCGCCATTCCCGGAAACGGCCCGCAATTTACTCCCGCTTTTGCAGAAGCTCAAAGTCGCCTGTTAGGCCCGTCATTAATTTTAGTCAAACATCCCGCCGAAGTTGCCGCCGCCGTGCAATCTTTGCTCCGCGACCCCGACAGGTTGCAGCTAATCGCTGAAAATGGCTTGCGGCGCATGGGAGAACCCGGTGCCGCAGCCAGAATTGCCGAGTGTTTAATTCAGCGGTTCGGCGGTGAATACAGCAATTCTCAATTGCCGGCAATTCACTAGGGACAAAACATTCTTTTGTCCCTACCGAGTATGTTTAATTCTACTTTCTTTTAAAAAAATCCTGTTCACTAACTAATATCGTTTCCGGTAGCATCGGAATTACTAGCCAAAATTAGGACACGGCACTGCCGTGTCCCTACAATATTATTTTCGGTAGGGACACGGCAATGCCGTGTCCTCTATATCATTCCTACAAATAGAGTGTGCATCTAATCCTGGACTCGCCACCAATACACCACTCGCAGAAAACTTCAATTCGCCGTTTTTTCTGAAGATTGAACCCAGAAATCAGTCTGAGGAATTTTAAAATCAGACTTAACCAAAACTCCCGGTTCTCGCTGCACCGGCAGCACATCTAAAGTATCCGTTTGCGCGCAATATTTTAAATCTTCAATAACACCTAAACCGAGGAGGCGCTGGCCGTGACTGGCCCTTTCCAACAATTCGTGCAACCTATCTTGCCAGTGCAGGTAAAGAGCAATAGCCCCAAATACTTCATCGTTACCAGCAAAATCGCTCGCAGGAATACCGCTTTCTGCCAGCAGGCTTTGGGCGATCGCACCAGCACAAACCGTATCTTCCAACGAATAACTCCCTTCCCAACCAGAACCCACAATCCAAATAGTTTCCGGCTGTTTATTTAACAAAAACTGCACCACAGATTTGCGGTTAATCAAAGCCGCCGTTAACACAGTTGCAGCAGCTTGCACTCGTTCCAGAGCCCGAGTGCCGTTAGTTGTGCTGATAAAAATTCGCTTCCCACTTACCGTTTCTGGCGTGCAGTCGAAGGGGGAATTCCCCATGTCAAATCCGTCAACTTTGCCGCCGCCGCGCTCTCCGGCGCGAATCCGCTTGTCTGCAGGCCATTTTTCGCTCTCGGCCATTAGCTTATCTAAGTCGCTGAAAACTTGAACAGCTTCCGCCCCATTATTCAGGGCCGTTGCCATTGTCGTAGTCGCCCGCAGCACATCAACTGCGATCGCGCAAGCCGGCATTTTGTCGGCTGGCGTAAGTTCCGGGGTATGGTAAATAAAAAGCTTCACTTTTGGGCTACCTGCGATAAATCCTCATCAGCAATAATAAGGGAAAGTGGTTGACAACTCCCCGCCGTAAAACGGCCGAGATTCTTCCTTCATCCAACGTTGCCTCTAAAAGCAGTGCCTTTAGATGGTCTTACACGTCGTCTGGAAGCGTTAGCGAGATGCCCTCCCGCCAAAAGTCGTAAACCTTCATCGCGGATATTCATGGCGGCGTTAATGTCTCTGTCATGTACCGTTTGACATTTGGGACATTGCCAGCTACGAATATCTAAACTCAGGTTATCTAGTTGATGTAAACAGTTACTACAAGTTTTTGAACTGGGGAAAAATCTATCGATTTCGATATAGATTCTTCCCTCCCACTCTGACTTATACTTCAACATGGTGACAAATTGACCCCATCCAGCATCGCTGATTGATTTAGCTAGTTTGGAATTTCTTACCATGTTTCTAACTGCCAGATTTTCGACAATTATGACTTGGTTTTCCTCAACTAATTTACGACTTAGTTTTTGGAGAAAATCTTCACGACATCTGGTGATTTTTGAATGTACTTTAGCAACTTTAATCCGTGCTTTCTTACGATTGCTAGACCCTTGTTGTTTGCGGCTAAGTTGCTTTTGTCTCTTGGCTAGTTTAACTTCATATTTACGGTAATATTTGGGGTTGCCATGCTTAGTCCCGTCGGACGTAATTGCATAATGATTTATCCCCATGTCTATACCAATAGCTTTTCCCTCTGACGATGAAACAGGCTGATCTTTACCATCATCATAGAGACAAGCGGCGTAGTATTCACCTGATGGATTTAGCGATACGGTAACAGATTTTAACTTCCCTTCGAGCAATCGAGATACTTTGCAGTAAACCTTACCTAGTTTTGGCAAGGTGAGATAGTCGCCATCTAATTTAATTCCTTGTGGGAATCGGATAGATTGCTTTTGTCCCTTTTTCTTAAAATTTGGGTATTTAGCCCGTTTCTCAAAAAAGTTCAAAAAACCACTAGACAAATCCAATGCTACTTGCTGTAAACATTGTGAAGGTGGTTCTGTTAACCATTCATATTCTTTTTTTAGCGGAGGTAACAAATTAATGATGTCGTTTCGACTTAAACCCTTACCTGTTGCTTTGTAAGTTTCACTGGTTAGGTTAAGCGCAAAATTGTAAAACCACCGTACACATCCAAACGACTTACCAAGCAATATAGATTGCTCTTGAGTCGGATAGATTCTGTACTTGCAGGCTTTTAACATTGCACTTATCAAACTATATTTGCTATGGTAAGCTAAAGTGAAACCAAAGTAAAGTCCCCCTTGAAGGGGGAGGTTTTAGACCCAATTTTTCGATAATAGAAAATAGAGTCGAGTCCTCAAAAGCAGAAAATATGTCTAAACAGCTCAATTCAAACCCCGCCCCCACCGCCATTGCCGCACCAATTGGACTCCTGGCAGGTTTCACCTATCCTTTGCGAGCTTTCACGCTGATTTTGCAAACTCCCAAGCTGTGGACTTATGTATTAGTTCCCGTGGTGCTAAATTTTATAATTGGTATCGGTCTTTATTTAAGCTTGCTATTTCCCAGTTTGGCAGGGATAGACGTTTTGGTTGCCGATTTGTCCGTCCGATTTAATGCTCTAATTGCGAGTTTTCCAGCTTGGCTGAGCTTTCTCGGCGTGTTAACAGTCGCTTTCGGCTGGCTGCTGCGCGTACTCCTAGTGTCAGGACTTTTGCTGATAATTGGATTTTTGTTAGTGCAGTTTGGCGTGATTTTAGGTTCGCCCTGGTACGGCAAACTTTCCGAACAATTGGAACTGCTGCGGAACGGTCAATTGCCCGCAGAAGCACCAATGAGTTTGGCGAGTAGTTTTCGGGATATTCAAAGGGCGATCGCCTTTGAACTGCGAAAATTACAAATTTTGTTGAGCGTCGGCATACCGCTGCTGCTGCTGAATTTTATCCCGGGAGTCGGCTCTATTCTTAGCAGTTTGGGTGGCGTAGCTTTGGGCGCGACTATTGTCTGTTTGGACTTTTTAGATGCACCTTTGGAGAGGCGCAGGCGACCTTTTCAGGAGAAGTTGGAGATAATTCGGGGGAGTTTGCCTGCCAGCGGGAGTTTTGGTGTGGTTTGTTTGGGTTTGGTGAGCATTCCGCTGTTGAATCTGTTGGCGATTCCGCTGTGCGTGACGGCGGGAACTTTGTTTTTTTGCGATCGCATTTGGCCGGTCCGCTTTGCCCCAGAAGAAACTCATAGCGATCGAGAAACTAACATTACCAATTAAAAACTAGGAAGATGCTTCTTCCTTCGGCTGACTCTGGGAGTTAAGACCCAGAAACGGGCTTAAAAACAGCCAGCTAATGAAGAAAAAGGATCCTGTAAATAGCTGGACAATATCAACCGCCGACAAATATCCGTCAGATAATAGTGCAATAGTTCTATCTGTCAGCCCGAATATCCAAGAGAGAATCCCAAACAGCCAAATGCCTTTTTGGAGCATGGGCAAAAATGCTAAAACTTCGGAGTTTTGCTGGTTCATTGATTTAGCCCTTGTTTGCGAAAAGTCTGATTAACCGGGCACCCCAAGGGCTTAAGGATTTTTGGTGTCTCCTCGGATTCCCTTTGTTATCTATATGTTAAGAAATATTTCCCGATCTGACAACGCGCCCTGGGAGGGATTTCCGCATCTATCTCAAGAAGTAGTCGCAGCGCCAACAAAAAGTAATATTTGCTACACTTTGGTAGGATGCGCGATCGGGATCTAGCCGACTTTTGTCATTAGTCCCAGGCCCTTGATATAGTGACTCACAGGCTACGTAAAAGAGCGAAATCACAAATTATGTTATTTAACAGTATTGAATTTTTAGTATTTTTTGCAATTGTTTTCACCATATATTATTTCCCTCCCTTGCAAACACTGCAAGTTCCCATCCTCATAATTGCGAGCTTTATTTTTTACAGTTGGAGCGCTCCCGCACTGCTACTTATCCTCCTGCTATCAATTATTATCAACGCTACGGCTAGCTTTCAAGTTGCCCGCATTTCCGACAACAAACAGCGATTTTTTTGGGCTTTATCGGGAGTAGTTCTCAACCTATTAATTTTGAGTTTGTTTAAATACGCCGGTTTGCTAACTAACTTTGTTGCGGATGTTTTTAATATTGCTCGAACCGAAGGCAGCATTGCTTATTTATTCTTAAAATTGCCTCTGCCACTCGGCATTTCTTTCTACACATTTGAAGGTATCAGTCTCATCTTAGACGTACTGACTCAAAAAGATACAAACGCAACAGAATCAAACGCTTACGTCTCGCCAAATTTTACCCAAAACCTGCTCACAACCTCATTTTTTATTGGCTTTTTCCCCACTTTACTGTCAGGCCCGATTTTAAAATCTAAGACATTTTATCCCCTGATTGCTCCTAAATATTTTCAAGACATTTCTTGGGATTTCATTTTTAGATCGCTCACAGTCGGCTACTTCCTAAAAATGGTCGTCGCCGACAACTTAAAAGATTATACCTTCTGGATCAGCTTTCCCTACTACCAAGGATTTGGAACTCTTACCAACCTGACGCTGCTGTTCGGCTACTCAATACAAATCTTCGCCGATTTTGCCGGTTACTCCTTAATTGCGATCGGTTTTGCTGCTGCTTTGGGTTACACAATTCCAGAAAATTTCGACTTTCCCTACATCTCCCGTTCCCTCTCCGAATTCTGGAGAAGGTGGCACATTTCCCTCTCAACTTGGCTCAGAGATTATCTATACTTTCCCCTCGGCGGAAACCGCAAAGGAAAAATCAGAACTTATGTTAACTTAATCACAGTAATGACATTAGGAGGACTATGGCACGGGGCTGCTTGGAGTTATGCAGTTTGGGGAATTTATCACGGACTTGGTTTAGCCGTAGAACGCTTTTTTGGCTTAGATAAATCAAAAAAAAAATCGACAGAACTAAATCAAGCAGAAACCAAACCAATCTGGAAGCAATTATTATTTGACACAATTAGTGTTTTAGGAGTTTTCTCTTTTGTTTCCGTGGGATGGCTGCTTTTCAAACTACCTCGATTTGCAGAAGCGGTTGACTTCGCTGTTACTTTAGTTCGCAACTATCAAATCAAGCCCGGTTGGAGTCAAATTATTCCGACGCTAATTTTTTCCATACCCGTAGTAATTTATCACGTTCCTCATTTTCCCACTTGGCAGAATTTGATGAAACAAGATTCAAATAAAAACGCTCAAAAAATCTGGAGCATTTATCAAGATTTAGCTTTAGGAATTATGCTAGCCATGATATTCCTCAACAGCGGCAACTCGAAACAATTTATTTATTTCCAATTCTAAAAGGTGTTCTATGTTTGTTAAATTCCTGTTGCGACCGATTTTGCGACCGGTACTAATTTTTCTGTTTCTAATGAGTTTTTATCAAGTGCTTGTCAGCGGCGGAGTTTTGCCAGCTTCTGACGGAGTTAGCCTGATTCAAAATAATATTGTCAAAGCTCAAAGGTATGTATATCAGGATGATGGCGATCTAAAAATGGTAATCGTAGGTAGTTCCCTAGCTGGCAACATTAATGTAAAACACATTGGAGAGCGCGTAAAAAGCATAGCTTTTGCGGGAGGAGCAAGCCAAACAGGTTTAGAAATAGTTAAAAGAAGTAAAAGCAAGCCTCGGATCGTTTTGGTAGAAATTAATGATACTATTATCCGCAAAATAGATGCCAACTTAGTTGATGATTTGTATCACCCTATTTTTTATTGGCTGCGTCAGTATCTGCCGATGATGAGAGAGGAATACCGTCCCGTTAGCGTTTTTATTGATTATTTAAAAAGTCGCAGGCAGCAATATACAAATCTTTCAAAAGAAAAATTAGACAGCTTAGAAGCTCGAAATCTTACTCCCGAACTAGCGCAAAAAGGCATTCAAATGATAGTGGAGGTGGAAAGCAAACCTTTGTCTACAAACGATACTAATAAAATTAAAAAACAAGCTGAGTTTATTAAAAATCAAATCGCGGAAATAAAAAAAAATAGCGGGGTAAAAGTAGTTTTATTTGACATACCGCTAGAGTCGCGAGTTAACGCTGCAATCAGGAGAAAGCAAGTAGCAGAATTGACGAAAAAGCTGTTTCCGTCCGACCGTTTTGAATGGCTGCCGCCCCCTAAAGAGCGAGAGTGGCGTACCAATGATGGCGTCCACTTGATCCGCAGCGACGCTAGAGATTTTGCCGAGTTTTTGAGAGATAATACTATTTTAGATTTTAGATTTTAGATTTTAGATTTGGCATGATTTATTCCATGATGGGTTTGGATCGCAGGCCTACAGTTGCATTCTTTGTTTGGAGAGAGATAAATTGCTGAGCACGGTAGCGGCGGGATCTCTTGGCACAGCGCCTAGGAAAGAAAGCTTGTAATTTTATTTGAAGTGTGCAATACTACACAATAAGCAAGTTTGGTTCAAGAACGATCGTGAGGTTTGTACTGAGGACTGAAGTCTTCAAAGCCCTAAAAGCCACAGGACAAACAATTTGATTATCAAAATCAACCGGACTTGATGTGAGTTCAGCTTCAATAAAATCGAACAATGCCACGCTTAAATCAGATTATTGCGATCGAAAAAGGTATCAAAAGCCGCTGTGCCCAAGAACTAGCAGAAGCTCAAAAAGCGCTCCAGAAGCCCGCTGTGCTTTCTGGAATCTCCCGCACTTACCGTCCCAAAGACGAAGAAGGCGAACAACTGCCGCCAGAGTCCAAAAAAGTTGAAGTCAAAGCCGAAGAGATTATCCGCAAAACGACTGAAGTTTTGACCAAACTCTTTGACGTAACCGCAACCAAAGATTGGACAAATTGTAGCGCCCGCGCGGACGTAACTGTAGACGGAAACGTGCTTTTGAGCCAAGTTCCCGTCAGCTATTTGCTATTCATTGAAAAGCAGTTAGCAGATTTGCAAGCATTCATCAAAAAACTTCCAGTCTTAGATGCTTCCGAGACTTGGAACTTCGATGCTTCGGCAGACTGCTGGGCCACAGAACCGGTGCAAACTCTCAAGACTTTTAAAACTCCGCGCAATCACGTTAAAGCTGAAGCTACCGAACACCATCCGGCTCAAGTCGATGTTTATTACGAAGATATTACGATCGGCTACTGGCGGACTGTCAAGTTTTCTGGAGCTTTGCCAGCGCGGCGGATCAATGAGTTGCTGCAAAGGGTGGAAATCTTGCAGCAAGCTGTTATGTTCGCCCGCGAAGAAGCTAACAATTCTGAAGTTGAGGAACAGAGAGTAGGAGAGCGAATTTTTCAGTTTATTTTCCGCTAAGTGCTTGCTTTGTTGATAGTTATGGTTTAAGATATAAACAGAGTACAAGTTCAATCTAAAACTTCAACTTAAACCGTACAAATGTGATAGTGCAGGTTCGACTCCTGTCCCTTCTACCCAAAAAAGGGGGGTAGCCCAATTGGCAGAGGCAGCATTGCGTACAAATTCAGCAGCAAGTTATTACTCTAAACTCAGCATTCACCGCCGATCGCTAAAACGAATGTCAGGAAAAATCACATCATCGAGGTTGCTGGCTCATATCCAGCCCCCTCTACCAAACGCAGGGGGGTAGCTCAATCGGTAGAGCGCGATGCTATTAATCTTAAATCCTTGACTTAAATGTGATAGCGTGCGCAAATGGGCGGTAAATATAAACCCAGTAGTAAGGTCAGAACTACTGGGTTTTATGCTAATTTATCAATCAAAGTGATACGACTTCCCAAAAAAGAATGCAAAAGCAAGCTCTAAACCGATACAGCGTCAGTCATTGCCAATCTAAAATCTAAAATCTAAAATCTAAAATGGTATGATTTACTGCATCAATCCTCAATGCGAACAACGCGAAAATCCTGCTGCTGCTCAAAAGTGTCAGGCTTGCGGCACGGATTTGTTAATTGGCGATCGCTACCGCATCCTTAAACCAGTGCGATCGCCCAATCCCGCACGCCCCACAGACATCTTTGAAGTTGAAGATTTGGGAACAGGGGAAAACGAATGGGGCACTGTCAAAATTTTAAAAGTCTTGAAACACACCCACAATCCCGATTTAGTTCGCTTGTTCCAGCAAGAAGCGCGAGCCTTGATTTGGCTGGCTGGAAAGGGCCCAGTTCCCCAAGTCGAACCTGACGGTTATTTCCCAACTAAACTCCCCAATAATTTCCAGAAATTGTCTTGTTTGGTGATGGAAAAAATTTGCGGAGAAAACTTAGCAGAATTCTTAACTAAACAACAGTACATTTCTCAAACGCTCGCTGTTGATTGGCTGCAACAAATGCTTCATATTTTGCAGGAAATCCACAAATATCATTTAGTACATCGGGATATTAAGCCATCCAACCTGATGCTTGCAGCGGATGGGAAATTGAGATTAATTGACTTCGGCGCTGCAACAGAAGCAGAGAGAGATACCGCACCCATAGGTTCTGCTGGATACGCCGCGCCGGAACAAATTGCAGGCAAAGCAGGCGTGCGATCGGACTTTTTTGCCCTGGGGCGTACTTTTGTACATTTATTAACAGGCATAAAGCCGATCGACTTTCCCGTTAATGAAAAAACTGGTAAAATTAATTGGAGGAACCAGGCTGTAGATGTTGACCCGTTACTCCTAGACTCGATCGACGAATTAATGGAACCGCTACCGGAAAACCGACCTGAAAATACCCAAGTTATTTTAGAAAAATTAAAAATTCACGACGCAGACCCCCTGCAAAAGGGGGACGCAACATCGCTTCAATAAATCTCTTCCAACCGGCGAAAATCCCGCTCAACTTCCGCCCACAAAGCCCGATTGTGAGGGTCAGTTTTCACAGCCTTTTTCAAATAAATTCTCGCCTTATCAACCTGCTTTTCTCCGATCAAATGCCGTCCCCAGCGCTGATAGGCGATCGCCTGCCACTGACGCACCTCCAAATCTTCGGGAACCCGCTGGGCCAAACCCTCAATCAAGGCGATCGCCCGCGGGAACCTCTGATATTTCAGCAACTGCTGCAACTCAAAATAAGCATCTTGCTTTAACTTTTGTTCTACCGCCGACAAATCCGCATGAGATTGAACCGCGGCCTCTTTTCGAGTCACCTTAACTGCCTGCGGTTGAGTTTTCACCCCCCGATCCGGCGGTGTCGAAGTAGGCTGCACAGTTGAATTGGCAACTTTCGACTCCGCAACATCGGGGGGGGCAATTTTCACCAGGAACTTATAAGCCTCAGTAATAGCAATAAACTTATTTTTAGCCTGTTCGTTTCCCGGATTCACATCGGGGTGATACTGTCTCGCTAACTGCCGATAAGAGGTCTTAACTTGCGATAAACTCGCGCCAGACCTCAGTCCTAACTGTCGGTAATAATCTGCAATATCCATTTAGCATGAATGAGCGTTGATAATACCATTAAATATGGCAGAATCCTTAAATGTAAAGATTCTGCCAAAATTTACTGCGAACTAGGTTGTAGTGCGAGGGTTGCCCGCACTACGGTCGCGAAAAAATAACTTACGGACGATCTTCGATCACTCTGTCAATCAAGCCGTATTCCTTGGCTTCCTCAGCGGACATGAAATAGTCGCGATCCATGTCCTTCTCGATTTTCTCGATCGGCTTGCCAGTATTCTTAGCATAGATATTATTGAGTTCGTGGCGCAGCCGCAGAATCTCTTTCGCCTCAATCTGAATATCCGTTGCTTGTCCCCGCGTGCCCCCAGAAGGCTGGTGAATCATGATTCGCGAGTGAGGCAAAGCTAACCGTTTTCCTTTCGCACCGGCAGCTAACAGGAAAGAACCCATCGAAGCAGCCAAGCCCACACAAATCGTTACCACGTCCGATTTAATGTGCTGCATGGTATCAAAAATAGCCATGCCTGCCGACACCATTCCGCCTGGGGAATTGATGTACAAAATAATATCCTTACCTGAATCTTCCGAATCGAGATAGAGCATCACAGCGATAATTTGATTGGCAATTTCATCGTCAATGTCCCTGCCCAAGAAAATAATCCGTTCCCGGTAGAGGCGATCGTAGATATTAATCCACTGAGTATCATAACCACCCGGCATTTTGTAGGGAACTTTTGGCACACCTATAGGCATAATTCGGAACTCCGTTTAGTTAGTAATTGGCGATCGGGCAATTGGGCATCGGGCAAACAGGGTATCGGGCATAAAAGCATCGGCCAAACAGGGCATCGGCCAAACAGGGCATCGGGCATTGGTAATTGGGAATCGGTAATTGGGAATTGTTAGTCATAAAAAGACTGTTGAATAACTAATCAGTGTAGAAACTACTAGCCATTAACCCTTCATTCTTACTCATTCCCCATTCCCCATTCCCCATTCCCCATTCCCCATTCCCCATTCCCCATTACCCATTCCCCATTCCCCATTCCCAGTTAGATGACTCCAGCCGGCAGCGGTTTCGGCAATTCTTCCGAACTTTCAAGAACGCGATCGATCAAACCGTATTCTTTAGCTTCATAAGGCGTCATGTACAGCAACCGATCCATATCTTTAGTAATCTTTTCGATCGGTTGGCCAGTACAGCTTGCAAAAATATCAAGCATCGTCGCTTTATTTGCCAGCACTTCCTTAGCCCGAATTTGAATGTCGCTTGCTTGACCCCGCGTGTAAGCCTTGGGTTGGTGCAACACAATAGAAGCATGGGGCAAACTCGCTCGAAAGCCTTTTGTACCAGCCGCTAACAGCATCGCAGACATCCCCATTGCCGAACCGAGGCAAATAGTGTGTACGGGCGGCTTAATGTACCTGATCGTATCGCAGATAGCGAAGGCTTCTGTTTCAAAGCCGACGGGTTCGCCACTGTAACCAGAAGTGCCGGTCGAGTTGATGTAGATTTTGATCGGCTTCTCGGGGTCTTCGTACTGCAAGAACAACAGTTCAGCGATAATCAGTTCTGTTACCGCAGGCACTAGAGGCATACCCAGATAAACGATCCGCTCCTTCAGCAACAGGGATGGCAAATCGGGAGGTGGCGTCCGAGAGTTCCCTTCCCCGTAGTATGGCGATTGCACAGCTTTAATTGGTGTGTTCATATAACCGAAATGTTGCCTGAACTGATGGAGCTATTCTTAAAGAAATAGTAACGCAATCTTTAGGTATCCCGCATGAAAGTTAGTTTGCTCCCGGTTTTAAACGACCCTAACCTTGACGCTGCCGCGCCCTCAACGCAGCGCCAGCTAGCGATTTCGGTGTCTGCGACGGCAAGCTCGATCGACTCCAGCGTACCCTTAAACCTGTGCCTGATTCTCGACCACAGCGGTTCGATGGGCGGACGCCCCTTGGAAACCGTCAAACAAGCCGCCGGACGGTTGCTAGACAGGTTGAAGCCCGGGGATCGCTTTTGCGCGGTGGCTTTCGACCATAAAGCCAAAGTCCTCGTCCCCAATCAAATTGTGGGAGATCCCGCTAGCATTAAACGGCAAATTGAGCAATTGCGATCGGCCGGCGGCACAGCAATTGATGAGGGCATTAAGTTAGGTATTGAAGAGTTGGGTAAAGGCAAAAAAGAAGCTATATCTCAGGCGTTTCTGCTGACTGACGGCGAAAACGAACACGGCGACGACAACCGCTGTTTGAAGTTGGCTAAATTGGCTGCCGACTACAACATGACTTTAAATTCTCTGGGATTTGGCGATAGCTGGAACCAGGATATTTTGGAAAAGATTGCTGACGCTGGCGGCGGTGCTCTGGCTCACATTCAGCGTCCCGAAGATGCGGTTGACGAGTTTAGCAAACTATTTACTCGCATCCAAGGTGTAGGTTTGACTAATGCTTATTTGCTATTTTCACTGATGCCAAAAGTACGGTTAGCCGAGCTCAAACCGATCGCCCAAGTTTCCCCGGATACGATCGAATTACCGGTACAGCAAGAGGGCGATCGTTTTATGGTGCGCTTGGGAGATTTAATGAAGGATATAGAGCGAGTAGTTTTGGCTAATATTTATATTGGACAGTTGCCCGAAGGTACACAGGCGATCGGGCAATTGCAAATTCGCTACGACGATCCGACTGTCGGTCAAGGTTTGCTTTCCGATCCCGTTGCAGTTTCTGCTAATGTCTTGAAAGTTTATCAGCCTGCCCTTAACCAGACGGTGCAGCAGCACATTTTAGCTTTGGCTAAATACCGCCAAACTCAACTGGCAGAAACTAGATTGCAGCAGGGCGATCGCGCCGGCGCAGCTACGATGCTGCAAACTGCCGCTAAAACTGCTCTGCAAATGGGCGATAAAAGTGCCGCAACTGTGCTGCAAACTTCTGCTACTCGCTTGCAGTCTGGCGAACAATTGAGTGAAGCCGATCGCAAGAAAACTCGGATTGCTTCTAAAACTATTTTGAAGTAATCGCGCGATTTGAAATTTTAAATAATTTTAAATTGGGCGATCTAAAAATTCGGCGATGCGAAATCGCCTCTACAAAAACGAAACCCGCCTGGGCGCGGGTTTCAATATTCTGAGTCTCGCCTGCAAAAAGCGAAAGTCAGTGTAGCCCGATTGTTTTAAGCTGTGGATCGTGTAGAAGCTCGATCGTTTAGAATGTTTCTATCACCTATCAAGAGTGCTTGTATGAACCAGACAATATCTGATAAAGTACGCTGGACTACCGCCGATTTAGAGCTATTGCCCGATAACGGCGATCGTTATGAAATTATTGATGGGGAGCTATTTATGACTAGAGCACCGCATTGGGGGCATCAACAGACTTGTGGCAGATTTTTTTCTTGCCTTGATACTTGGTCGATGTCTACTGGCTTGGGACGAGTAGCCATCAATCCCGGCCTTATTTTCAGTGATGCTGATAATGTCATACCTGATGTAGTTTGGGCTAGCAACGAACGCTTGGCTATCTTGCTAGACGAAGCCGGCCATTTAACCGCCGCACCTGAGTTAGTTGTTGAAGTATTATCCCCCGGTGCAGACAATCAGAGACGCGATCGAGATTTGAAACTCAGACTCTATTCGGTGCGAGGAGTGCAGGAATACTGGGTTGTGAATTGGCAATTGCAGCAAATAGAAGTTTATCGCAGGGAACAAGCAAGTTTAAGGCTCATTGCTACACTGTTGAGCAATGATGAACTAACTTCCCCTTTGTTGCCCGGTTTTAGTTGTTCTGTATCTCAAATTTTTGCCTAAATTATGAAATCATCCTTTTACAATTTAATTGCTACTCTAGTAATCTTTACTATCTTTGGTAATATATCCCCTGCTGTCTCTGCTAAATCCTCAGCAATATTAATAGCTCAAAAAACGATTGTTCAAAATCCTGCTGAAGATTTATTCAATAGTGCTTTAGCCAAATCAGAGGCAGGAGATATTCAAGGGGCGATCGCCGATTACACCGAAGCCATCCGCCTCAACCCAAACTACGCCAAAGCCCACAACAAACGCGGCATCATCCGCGGCCGCAACCTTCGAGATTATCCAGCAGCCAAAGCAGATTTCGATCGCGCCATTGAAATTAACCCCAACTACGGCGACGCCTACTACAACCGCGCCAGAGCCCGCGAGTTCTTAGAAGACAAACCGGGGGCTATCGCCGATTATCATAAAGCAGCCGAACTCTATCAAAAAGACGGCAATACCAACGATTATCAAGATGCCCTCAAGCACCTTGAAATGCTGCAAGAATAAATGGCTTTTGAAAACATAGTATAATACCTGCGCTCGGCGTTCATCCGCATTCATCTGCGGTTAAACATTCCAAATCCACCATTCAAAAAATGCCCGAAACTTCCACCGTCACCGTCACCGTACCCGCCACAACCGCCAACCTGGGCCCCGGATTCGACTGCATCGGCGCCGCTTTAAGCCTCTACAACCGCTTCCAATTCTCTCGACTAGAACCCTCAGCAACCGAGAAACTAAAAATTACTGTTACGGGTGAAGAAGCCGCCAAAGTCAAGACAGACGACAGCAATCTCGCTTATCAAGCTTTTCTCAAGTTATACGATCGCCTCCAACAATCGCCGCCGCCCGCAGCGATACATATAGATATGCAAGTGCCGCTGGCTAGAGGCTTGGGAAGTTCCGCTACAGCTATTGTCGGCGGGTTAGTCGGTGCAAATCAATTAGCGGGTGCGCCTTTGAGTCAGGTGGAAGTGATGCAGTTGGCGATCGAACTTGAAGGACATCCCGACAACGTTGTCCCCGCTTTACTGGGAGGATGTCGCCTCGCTGCTAGCAATCCACCGGGCGCTTCCTGGGAAATTTGCGATATTCCGTGGCATCCTAATATTGTGCCGGTGGTAGCCATTCCCGATTTTGAACTTTCTACAGCCGAAGCGCGCCGAGTTTTGCCCGCAGAGTACAGCAGGGCTGATGCGATTTTCAATGCCGCACACCTCGGTTTGCTGGTGCGGGCTTTGGAAACGGGCAATGAAAACTGGCTGCGCTGCGCCCTCCAAGACAAAATTCACCAGCCTTACCGGCAATCTCTGATTCGGGGATATGAAGCGGTGCAACAAGCTGCACTGAATGCAGGGGCTTGTGGAATGGTAATTAGCGGTGCCGGGCCGACGCTTTTGGCTTTAACGGATGCTACTAATGCTGATGCGGTTGTGAGGGAAATGGCGGCTGCTTGGATGGAATTTGGGGTAAAGGCTGATGTAAGGGCGATCGAACTCGACACCCAAGGAGCACAAGTCTCCGGTTAATTATTCCACTCCTGGACGCACAACATCTACATAACCGCCTTTTGTAGGGGCAAAAGTAACAGCACTCTATGGCATCAGAACCGTCAATCATCAATTAACCGCAGGAATGATTGAAATCGGTTCCCCTGCTGTATATTTATCGCCAGGATTAAAACAAATTGGCAAAGTTCGCGTTCTTCTGCCGGAACCACAGCCGCATTTTTTGCCTAAATCCTATTTGATTGACTGTTGGCGAGGTAATCAGCACAGATTTTTTTATCCTCTTCTGTTGCTTTCGGGTTGGTTCTGAGATAATCGCCGATCCAGTTGCAGCCTAATGCCATTAGTTTATCGAAATCCCAAATCCATAGTCTGATGGTTTTGTCACGGCTTGCAGAAGCCAAAGTCAAGCCATCTGGACTAAAGGCGACGCTCCAAACCTCATTGCTATGCCCGGTGAGAGTAGCGATGGGTTTTTGGCTTTCGAGGTGCCACAGTTTGATGGTGTTGTCAAAGCTTGCTGAAGCCAAAGTCAAGCCATCTGGACTAAAAGCGACGCTATAGACCCAATTGCTATGCCCGGTGAGGGTAGCGATGGGTTTTGGGCTTTGCAGGTTCCACAGTTTGATCGTCTTGTCACTGCTTGCAGAAGCCAAAGTCAAGCCATCTGGACTAAAGGCGAGGCTATTGACAGAATTGCTATGCCCGGTGAGGGTAGCGATGGATTTTTGGCTTTGCAGGTTCCACAGTTTGATGGTGTTGTCACGGCTTGCAGAAGCCAAAGTCAAGCCATCTGGACTAAAGGCGAGGCTATTGACATAATTGCTATGCCCTTCCAAATGATTGCGTTCTTTTACTGCGGACACTGCTTGTTGCAGCGCAGCTATCACTCGTCCTCTAATATGTTTTGTCGTCTCGGCGGAAGCATCTAGTTGTTTGAATGCGTACCCGGCCTTCAATGCTTCCAACAGTGCTTGGAATGTCTGTCCTGAACGAAATGATTCATTAGAAAAAGCCGTTTCCTGGATGACATTTGCTAAATTCTGGGCTTGAGTGACTTTATACGTGGCCAATTGCTCTGCTTTAATTAGCGTCTGATTCGCTTGAGTCAAAATTTTATTCGCTTGTTTTTGTGCTTCTAACTCTCGTTCAACTTCCCGTTGTTGTACTTCCCGACTGGCATTTAAAAAGTGATAATCCAAATCGCTCAAACTTTTGCCGACGGCCCAAGTTTGAGCATCTTGCAAGGCTTGACCCCGCAACAGTCGCGATTCATCTTGGCAATCAGACTCTATCCAAGCTTTAAAACTTTCGCTGTAAGGGCGGAGATTCGCTAATTGTTTTTCCACCCAATCTAGGTTGAAAACCGATTGATAAATCCGGTTATAAACTTTAAGTTTGCCAGACTGCTTAACCACCAACCCAGTTAATCGCAGTTCCATTTGTTCGGGACTATCATCAGTCGCTATCTCATTGTGCTGCAAAATTTGCTGATATAGTCCCAATAACCTACTAGCCCGTTGTTCGCTGCGTAAAATGCGATCGCGAATCGTCTTCAAGTGTTCCGGTTCATCCTGTCCTTCCCAATACTCAATCACCTTTTCTCGGACTAAATCTCCTACCCACTCAGCGGGATTTTGAATGGGTGTAGAGTTGGCACTATCGAGCAGTAACTTACAAATTTTTTGTGTTAAAAATGGCTGCCCCCCAGTCCAATATAACACCGCTTCTAACAATGATTGAGAATTTTCTGCTTGAGTTTCTAACCCAACTGCCAAAGGTTGGGCTTCTGCTAATTGAAACCCCGTTAACTCTATCCCTCGACCAATATTAAACGGAGTGCGTCG
>NZ_JAUBTB010000027.1:48920-81548 GCF_036704965.1 Microcoleus sp. F10-B2
TACAGGTTCAGGAATTCCCTTTAACTGTTGCAGACCTAAGTCAATCACATTTAAAGATAAATGGGTTTTAACGACTTGATAAACTGTTTCAGAAATACAGATTCCTCCTGGCTGTGCTTTCCCTTCTAAACGAGCAGCTAAATTTACACCAGCCCCCCTGATATCATTATTAAGAGAGAATATTTCCCCCAAGTGAATACCAATGCGGTGTTGGAGGACATGACTCGCAGGTAAGGTTGTAGCAGCTTCGGCGAAATTTCGCTGTATTTCTAGCGCACAGGCGACTGCTTTTACGGCACTGTCTGGAAAGCAAATTAATAAACCATCGCCCATTTCTTTCAGGACTTTGCCTTGATGTTTAGCGCAGATGCCTCGGATGATGTTGAAATCTCGATTCACTAATTCTAGTGTCAGCTTTTGGTTGGCAACTGATAAGGCGGTGGAATTAACGACATCCGAAAAAATAATAGCTGCTAAATTACTCTCTACGTGCAAGCTTGATTGGTTATTAGTTTGTTGCACAGCAGTCATATTCGCTCGGGGAGAGGCTAGGCGATGGCTAAAATATTGACGATACAAACCACACAATGGCATAACAGCATTTCCCTGAAATTTGATCAACCCCATGCTTCGCAATTTAAAAGCCTCTCCGGTGTGAATCTCTACAGGTTGTTCGCTGTTAATCACTTGTCTAATTGTTGCTGCTAGTTCTGCATCTGTTTCCAAGTTAACTAAATGCCGTCGTAAATGATCGTAGTAAGGGCCTTCTTCAGTAGGAGCGACTTTTAGCAAGCTATCTAAGGTAATTCTCCCCCTGGCAATTTGGTAGAGAGCAACTCTAACTAAATAAGGATGACCGCCCACCATTTCGATCAGGTCACAAATCTCTTGATTTGACCAATTTAATTGGTGTCGATTCACTAAATCTGTTACCTGTCTCTGATTGAGTTCAGGTAACTCTATGGGCAATCCCACGTTAAATGGCGACTGATTAATATTGAGAGGGATATAAACTTCTTGAGAGTGAGAAATGACTAACCTCAGCTTTTTCCAAATCTCCTCATTTTTTCCCCGTTCGTGCCAAGCTCGTAATAATCCAAAGAAGTCGGTGGCTATTTCGGAATGCTCAAAAATGCGATCGACTTCATCTAACCCTAAAACAAGAGGCTGATCGCTGTCAGATAGTAGATAGCGTTGGAAATACTTCGTGCTTTTATTTTTACTGCCGAGAACGCCTTTCCAATATTCTCCTAACCTATCTTCTAAATTTAATTCATTGGTAATCTCACCACAAAACCACTGCAACAACTCATCAAGATTGGTGAGAAAACTACCATCAGCCCATTGAAAGTTTAAATACGCTGTTTGATATCCCTTTTCCTTTGCGTGGTATAAAATTCGCTGCACTAAGGAAGTTTTTCCCATTTGCCGGGGAGCTTTGATTCGGATTAAAGCTCCGGGTTTGACAATAGTTTGGTAGCAGTCCGATTCAATGGGAGGTCGATCGATATATAGGGGTGAATCTAAACTCACAGAACCTTCTGGGTTATCTAAGTTGAGAAGAGAAAGGGGAGGTGCGGCGATCGATCGCGGATTTTCCACCTCAGGCGACGACTCCTCAACTATATTGCTAACAGAAGCATCGCGCGATCCATCTGCTGCGTCAGAAAAATCCGACTTTTTCTTCAATACCGGAGTCAGCTCTTCTGGAATACCTGCCATGCTGATGCTAACGCAACCCAACTTGTAGGCAAATTCGATCGACTCCCCCGCCGCCAACGTATCGTAAAAACCCACAGCAAATTCTCGTGCAGCGTTATCTCCCACCGCTTGCTTCATGCCGATCACATAGGGAATGTGACGTGTGATCGCCGCCGCTTGCACTTCTGAATAGCAAGCATTGAGTATGACGCACTCCACGTACTCCTTAAACGCCTCAAACAAAGCTGCCAAAGCTTTGGCATTTACCAGCTTAATCTGCCCCATGTCATCTTCTAGGGCTAAACCGCTTTCTCCTGCACCATGCCCGGAGAAATGCACAATCTCTGGTTTAAAATCTAATACGGCTCGCTGCATTTCTCTGGGCGTCACCGCCCACTGTTGCTCCAGTTGAAACTTGTCGCGCTTTTGTGAGCGTTGCAACCCCTCTGCAATTTCCTTCGCCTCTTCACCTAAGCGCAGGGGAGTTGAGTTTTTCGGGTTGGCTGCCAAAAACAGGATAGTTTTTTTATTTTGAGTAGAAATACTCATCAATGGAACCTTCACGCTTAGGAGATACAGGAGCTTAACGACACTACCCCAATCAGGGCGAGATATTTCTTGCCTTGACAGTATTTAAGCACAAACATCTTTATTTGTGTTGGTAAGTCAATTGGCAGAAACGATCGCCCTGAGTCAAGCATAACCAATCGAAAACGCGATCGCTACTCTCAACTAATCTTTTAGCTACCTATTCCAGAAGTGCGATCGCCTTCCCCTTTTGCAGTCCTATTTCATAAATATCGAGATTATTTATAGTTTTATTCTCATGCCCGATCCAGGATTTTTTGATGATTATTATTGCCTAAATTAGTACATAAAATCTTCTATACCTCCGCATTTACTTAACCCACGCACTCCGAAAAAAAACGGGTTTTTAATCCAATCTGTGGATAACAACAATGATTTATTTTAGTTTACTTAAACAATCATTCAATTCCCCTACCAACCATTCTTTCTCAGCTTGCGGCAAAAATAAGCCAAAACAATAGTTACGCGACTTGGTGCGAATCCGGCAAAAAGTCATCGATTTTTTGAGCAATGGCAGATGAATTACGCTCAACTTTACCCGCTGGATATCTTGAGGACGGATTTGAATTGGTCTAGTAAATAGACAAGAAGCAATCCTACACAAGCACCTACACAAGAACATCAAAGCATAAAATACGGTAAATATTATTACAGGTTTGCTTGATATAAATACAAACAGATGAAATGATTTACCTAGCGAGTAGGCTAAAGTGTATTTAAACAAGCTAACTATCGAGTATATCGGTCCGCCAATTAACCATACGATTAAATCAAAAAATAACAGAATCAAAAAGAAGGGAAGTAAAACTTTATAACTCAGATGAATGAATTGGAAAAACCCTTTGATTTTGCTAGGAAAACGATCGGGGTATATCTTAATGAATAACCACCGTTGAGCGTCAATTAAAGTAATTCGGGATTGGGGAGATCGCTTAAACATTTTTTCGGGATTAATCCCGCTTTGCTGTTCCCCTCGCAGCGCTGATAAAGCATCTTTTGCTGAGTGAAATCGATCTTCAATTGCGGCTTCAATTATCTTCTCTAACCAGTCGGCAAACTCTGGAGAAATAGAGACGCGATCGCGGAATTTTACCTTCAGCTTTTGTCTGGGTAAATCCGATGGAAATTTCTGGGTTAACAGGAAAAGCAGCGTTGTTCCTAATCCATACAAATCTGTTGATAATACAGCTTTTCCTCGGAATTGTTCTGGTGCCATGTAACCGTAGGTCCCGACAACGGTACTGCCTCCAGTAACGGTATGATGGTAAGTATTTTGAACTGCACCAAAATCAACTAGGAAGACTCGCCCGTTTTTTTGCAGAATTATATTTTGAGGTTTGATATCTCGGTGGATAGTAGCAGGTAACAGCGATTGCAGATAAACTAGAATTTCTAGCACTTTATCGGCGATATGACGAACTTGCGATTCATTTGGTTTCCAGCCATTTTCTATCAATTGTGCGAGAGATTTTCCATGTGCGAGTTGTTGGGCGATATAAAAACAACGATCTTGGGAAGTATCAACTTGAAAGTAGTCAATGTAGCGAGGAATTCCCGGATGATTCAATCCCGATAAAGTTTTTGCTTCTCGTTCAAATAACTCGATTTTCTTCCATTCAGTTGTCAGGCGCAGGGATAAAGCTTTGAGTGCAACTTTTTGATTGCTGTTTAAATCTACAGCAGCATAGGTGATTCCAACTCCACCCTGTCCTAATTTGCCGATTATGCGATATCTTTCAGCAACTATTTTTTCCGATTTTTGCATGATTTCCATATTTTTGTGCCTGGGTTGATTTTGTTCGGACAATTAGTAGGTTGCGCCGCGAGCTCTAAGTATTTCGGCTGCTGCTTGTCGGTTGGGAGTAGAGTCAGTTTCTGCTATCTTTAGTGGCGTTTCACCGTAGCAGTTTGTAGCGTTAATTGTCGCGCCTTTATCAATAAGCAATTGTAAGATTTCTACAGTGCCATAATGTGCGGCTTTGTGCAGTGGAGTTGTGTTGCATGTATCTCTGTTATTAACATCTGCACCGTTTTTAACTAGCAGGGCAGCAATATCATTGTGTCCGATCGCGATCGCTTGATACAATGGAGTTTGACCGTTCTCATTTCTAGCGTTAACCCTTGCACCATTAGCAATTAGCAGTTCAGCGATATCTTGAGAGCCTTGAGCAACAGCAAGATCCAGGGGAGTTTGACCGTTATCATTTCTAGCGTTAACCCTTGCACCATTAGCAATTAGCAGTTCAGCGATATCTTGAGATCCTTGAGCAACAGCAAGATGCAGGGGAGTTTGAAGCAAGTTATTTTTGGCATTAACGAATGCACCTTTAGCAATGAGTTTTTTGGCTACATCCTCAAGTTTGAAATCGACAGCGATATGCAGTAAAGTTCTGCCTTCTTTGTCTTCACTATTAACATCTGGGTTTTTACTAATTAGCAGCGCCACTGTATCCTGAAGTTTCAGGTCTACGGCGATATCCAGTGGAGTTTTTCTTTGATTATCCTGGATGTTAATTTCTGCACCTTTAGCAATCAGCAACTTTAAGATTTTTACAGTGCCATAATGGGCGGCTTTGTGCAGTGGAGTTGTGCCAGATCCATCTATATTATTGACATCTGTACCGTTGTTAATTAGCAGTGCAGCAATATCATTGTGTCCGATCGCGATCGCTTGATACAATGGAGTTTGACCGTTCGCATTTCTAACGTTAACCCTTGCGCCATTAGCAATTAGCAGTTCAGCGATATCTTGAGATCCTCGATCGACAGCTAGGTGTAACGGAGTATTTCCAGATTTGTCCCTAGCATTGACATCCAACATTAGCAAAGCAGCAACTTCTTTTGTGGTTGCATAGTGCAGTGGAGTTCTTCGATAGTCATCGCGGATCGCCACATTTGCACCGTCTTTAATTAGCTGTTGTACCAACTCCTTAAAACCTATTTGGGCTGCCTTATGTAATAAAGCTGTACTCTTGCCATTTTGGGCATTGTCTTCTTTGATGTTAATTTTTGCGCCTGCGGCGAGTAGTATCTTTGCGATCGCCTTCGATCGCGCCCTATGTAGAGGAGTCAAGCCATTTTTGTTTTTGGCATTGACATCCGCACCTTTAGCAATCAGCAACTTGGCCATTTCAGGCGATCGGGCAAAGAACAGAGGAGTTGTACATGTAATATTACACGACTCAAATTGAGCTTCTCCCCAGGCGTTAATATCTGCACCTTTAGCAATTAGCGTCTGTGCCACTTTTATGCGATCGGACACAGCAGCGAGGTGTAATGGGGTCCAGCCATATACACCCTTAGCGTTGACATCTGCACCTTTGGCAATTAACAATTCTGCCACCTCTTTTGAGCCAGCAAAGTGTAGTAAATTCTGATTATTTACCCTGCTATTAGCATTAATGCCAAGATCCAGATAATGCCTAACAGTTTGAGTATCTCCCCGTTCAACAGCCTCGACAACTGCATTGGGTGTAAATCCAATCCGGTTAAGGATCGGATATTTAAAGTGATTGAAAACAGCAACAGTAGCAATAGCAGCAATTCCTATTTTGAGGCGCTTTTTCCATTGCGTCGGATTGGATTTAACGTTAACTATTCGAGGATGGCGAAGAGATTCAAGCGCTTCTTTTGCCGAGTTAAAGCGGTTTTCTAAATCTGGCGCTATCATTTTTTCTAACCAATCGGCAAATGCTGAAGAAATCTGAATTTGAGAGCGAAAATCTTTCTCTAGTATATTTGTTGGTAATTCGGCCGGGGAACGGTGGGTTAGTAAATACAACAACGTCCCTCCTAAACCATATAAATCTGTTGCAGGTACGGCTTGTCCGAGAAATTGTTCTGGAGCCATATAACCATAGGTTCCAACTACGGTACTTCCTCGCATTAAAGTATTGTAATAAGTGTTTTGCACTGCTCCAAAATCTACTAAGCAGACTGCCCAGTCTTTTTCTTTGTGGGAATCGATCGGCGATTTGAATACAATGTTCTCTGGTTTAATATCCCGGTGGATAACAGGTGGTTTCTGTGAATGGAGATAAACTAAAATCTCCAAAATTTGTGTGGCAATGCGTTGAATTTCGGATTCGCTAGCGTGCCAGCCATTTTCCACTAAACTTGCTAGAGATTGCCCTTGGGCCAGTTCTTGTACTATATAAAAACAACGGTTATCGGGAGTATCGACATAAAAATAATCCAAATAACGCGGAATTCCCGGATGATTCAATTTTGATAAAACATTGGCTTCTCGTTCAAATAGTTCCAGGACTTTCCAGTCATTCATCTTCTGTAAAGACAAAGCTTTAAGTGCGACTCGCTGGTGTGTTTGGAGGTCAACGGCTTCATAAGTTGTGCTACTACCGCCTTCTCCGAGTAGCTTTTTAATTTGATAGTGTTTGACTAAGTTATGGGGAATTTGTTCAACAATATCCATAGCATTATCCTGGGTTGATGAGTACCAACAAACATTTTATATGTGGGTTTTTAAAACCCAAGTTTTGAAAAATTTATGCAATGTAAATTGAGTGTTTGAGTATATTTCAAACAAGTCAATAGAAAAGTCAATAACTGACTCTGTATATTTGCTTAAATTTCAATTACCGTATTTCTATGGATAGCTTACCCAGAATTTTGGAGTGTCCTATCACCTTTGGCGAAAAATTACGTACGGGATCTCGATCGTAATCGAGCCGATAATCACAGCCGGCGCGATCGTAAATGCCTGCAAGCAATTCCGGCAAATTAACAATAGGTTCTACATCTTTTTCGCGCAAAAGAAATTGTCGGTCTTTTTGAGATGCTAGCCAACGTTCGTAGGCTTCTCTATCGCCACTTTCTCCCTCTGCGCCCTCTGCGTTCTCTGCGGTTAATCAAAAAATTTAGTGATTTAGGATACAATTCCCGGCTCAACACTCGATCGAACGCCTCAATTTTGTGTGGGGATCTAAAATTCACCTAAAGTTCGACGCCCTTTCGCAAAACCCTCCCTAAGATAGAAGTTAGGGGACGATCGGTCTAGTAGCCGATTCAGGAGCAAGTGTCAAGCACCTGAAGATCCCAAACTCAGAGCCGCAAGACAGGGAGGTTATCAATATCATGGTACAAGCGCCGACAGGGGAAGCCCGACTGGGCCCGATCGATCAGGTGCAAGCCCTAGACCGCGATTGCACGACTCTATCCCGTCACGTACTCCAGCAACTCCACAGCTTTTCGGCAGATGCTCAGGATCTCAGCGCGCTGATGAATCGCATCGGACTAGCTGCCAAGCTGATCGCGAGGCGACTCAGCAGAGCCGGATTAATGGAAGATGCTTTAGGGTTTACAGGGGCTGTGAACGTGCAGGGAGAATCCGTCAAAAAGATGGATATCTATGCCAATGAAGTGTTTATCTCGGTATTCCAGCAAAGCGGACTGGTATGCCGCTTGGCTTCGGAGGAAATGGAAAAACCCTACTACATTCCCGAAAACTGTCCGATCGGACGCTACAGTCTGCTCTACGACCCTATAGACGGTTCTTCCAATCTTGACATCAATCTCAATGTCGGCTCCATATTCAGCATCCGCAAGCAAGAGGGGGACGATGCAGACGGTTCGGCTTCCGACTTGCTGCAACACGGACACAAACAAATAGCGGCCGGCTACGTGCTCTACGGCCCCAGTACCATGCTGGTTTATTCGATCGGTCAGGGCGTTCATTCCTTTACCCTCGACCCCAGTTTGGGCGAGTTTATTCTAGCTAACGAAAACATTAAGGTTCCCGATCGCGGCCCGATTTACAGCGTTAATGAAGGCAACTTCTGGCAGTGGGAGGAATCTTTGAGAGACTACATTCGCTACGTACACCGCAGCGAAGGCTACATCGCCCGGTACGGCGGGGCTTTGGTGGGAGATTTCCACCGGATTTTATTTCAGGGAGGCGTGTTTTTGTACCCGGGAACCGTGAAAAAACCCGAGGGCAAATTGCGTTTGCTCTACGAATCGGCTCCTTTGGCGTTTTTGATGGAGCAAGCCGGCGGGCGCGCCAGTACGGGAGTTCAAGACATCTTAGACGTTGTGCCGACCAAACTGCACGAGCGATCGCCCTTGATTGTCGGTAGCAAAGAAAATGTAGCGATGGTGGAGTCTTTTATTCAAGATCGATCGCGCAATCCTAGAAAACTTGAAGAATGAAGTCATTAGTTATTAGTTATTAGTTATTGGTTATTGGTTATTGGTTATGAGAACCAAAAAATCACAACCAAAACATCACAACTAACAACTAATAACTAAGCAATGCCCAATGCTTTTAGGGCCGATGCCAAATTCCCAATTCCCAATTATCAAATTGTAGGAGTTAAAGTAATGACAGAAACGACAAAGAATCACCTGTTAGAAATCGAAGAAATTGGCCAAAGTATTTGGATGGACAATTTGACTCGGGATCTGATCGAGTCCGGCGAACTCAAACAGATGATTGAAAGTAGGGGACTGCGCGGGATTACATCTAATCCAGCTATTTTTGAGAAAGCGATCGCGGGTAATGTAATTTACGACGCGGATATCGAAGCTGGCATCCGGGCGGGCAAATCTGTCATGGAGATTTACGAATCTCTGGTATTTGAAGATATCCGCAACGCTTGCGACATCTTCGCCCCAGTTTACGCAGAGTCGAAGGGTTTGGACGGTTACATTAGCATTGAAGTGCCACCGACAATCGCCAACGATACAGAAAGCACGATTAGCGAAGCCATGCGCTATTACAAAGCCCTCGGCAAAGAAAATGTGATGATTAAGATTCCGGGAACCGCTGAAGGGTTGCCCGCAGTCGAGCGAGTCATCAGCGAAGGGATTAACGTTAACGTGACTTTGCTGTTCTCGGTTGACAGCTACGTCGAAACCTTCTGGGCTTACATTCGCGGTTTAGAAGCGCGGGCGGCTAAAGGTTTGGATGTGAGCAATACTGCTTCTGTTGCCAGTTTCTTCTTGAGCCGGATCGACATCAATATCGATGGCAAGATTGACGAGAAACTCAAAAATGTCACAGATATTTCCACAAAAGCTAAACTGGAAGCAGTGAAGGGGAAAATTGCGATCGCCAATGCGAAAGTAGCTTACCAGAAGTATAAAGAGATCGTAGCGAGCGATCGCTGGCAAGCATTAGCCGCGAAGGGAGCAAAAGTGCAGCGGCTGTTGTGGGCTTCCACCAGCACCAAAAACCCCAACTACAGCGATGTCATGTATGTCGATGAACTAATCGGCCCAGACACAGTTAACACTTTGCCGCCGAACACTGTTGAAGCTTGTTTCGACCACTGCGATGTTGCACCCCGGATTGAGAACAACGTTGCAGAAGCTTACACGCTGATCGAAAGTCTCAAAGATCCCGACATCGACATCAACTTGGACAAAGTAATGGCAGACTTGCTCCTCGACGGGATTGAGAAATTCGTCACCCCGTTCCAATCCCTGATGGATTCCTTGCAAGAGAAAGTGCAGAAGTTGTCACCCGTCGCTTAGGCAGATATCTGTATCCTGAAAGGCAGAAGCATTTAGGAATCAGAATAGATAATTATTTGGGTTCTTAAATGCTGAGTTTTAAATTTTCTCTAGGAATTTTGAGATTAATGGGTGTCAGAGTTCCTAGAGAGCAAAATCATCTGCCTCCTCTAGCAGTATGAAGAACCGATTAACTCTCCGACCCAGCAACTAGCAGAAATGACCGCAAACTATCATGGTGTCTTGGCAGGGTTAACAGCACTAGAACAAGGAAAATAAATAATGGTAACGCTACTTGAAAATCCACTAAGGGTCGGTTTGCGAAAAGAACGGATGCCGGAACCGCAAATTCTGGTAATCTTTGGAGCTTCGGGAGACCTAACTCAGCGCAAACTCGTACCAGCAATTTATCAGATGAGGCGCGATCGGCGTTTGCCACCGGAAGTTACAGTGGTAGGTGTGGCCCGCCGTCCTTGGAGTCACGATTACTTCCGAGAGCAAATGCGGGAAGGGATCGAAGAATTTGGCGGCGGCATTGGCAATGAAGAATTATGGAAAGATTTCGCTAAAGGTTTGTACTACTGTCCGGGCGACATTGACAACCCCGAAAGCTATCAAAAACTCAAAGCTTTCTTAGCGGAACTCGACGAAGAAAGGAGAACTCGCGGCAATCACATATTTTATCTCTCGGTATCCCCTAACTTTTTCCCAGAAGCAATTAGGCAACTGGGCGCGGCTCAAATGCTGACCGATCCAGCAAAACACCGCTTGGTAATTGAAAAACCCTTCGGCCGCGACTTGAGTTCGGCAAAAGCTCTCAACCGAGTCGTGCAGCAGGTTTGCCAAGAACAGCAAGTTTACCGGATAGACCACTATTTGGGTAAAGAAACTGTTCAGAATTTAATGGTATTCCGCTTTGCCAACGCGATTTTTGAACCGCTGTGGAACCGGCAATTTGTCGATCACGTACAAATAACAGTTGCAGAAACAGTAGGCGTAGAAGACCGGGCCGGTTACTACGAATCTTCTGGGGCTCTGCGGGATATGCTGCAAAACCACTTGATGCAGATTTTCTGTCTGACGGCGATGGAACCGCCGAACTCGCTCGACGCTGACAGCATCCGCACCGAAAAGATGAAAGTTCTGCAAGCAACTCGCTTGGCAGATTTGAATAACTTGGAGTTCTCAGCGATTCGCGGTCAATATTCCGCAGGTTGGATGAAGGGCAAACAGGTGCCGGGGTATCACGAAGAACCGGGCGTTGCTCCCAACTCGACAACGCCGACTTTTGTGGCGATGAAGTTTACTATCGACAACTGGCGCTGGCAGGGAGTGCCTTTTTACCTGCGAACCGGCAAACGGTTGCCGAAAAAAGTCAGCGAAATTGCGATTCAGTTTCGCGAAGTGCCCCTGATGATTTTTCAGTCGGCGGCCCAACAAACTACCCCCAACGTTTTGACCATGCGCGTGCATCCCAACGAGGGGATTTCGCTGAGGTTTGAGGCGAAAATGCCGGGGCCGGATTTGCGGACGCGGACGGTGGATATGGATTTCAGTTACGGTTCTTCTTTTGGGGTGACATCTTCGGATGCTTACGATCGACTGTTAATTGACTGTATGCTGGGCGACCAAACTTTGTTTACCCGTTCTGATGAAGTGGAAGAAGCTTGGCGGGTGGTAACGCCGGCGCTGATGGCTTGGGAATCGTCCAACGAACAGGAGTTGGTTCCTAAATACGAAGCGGGTACTTGGGAACCGGCGGAAGCAGAACTGCTAATTAACAGAGACGGCCGCAAGTGGCGCAGACTTTAAAAGTCAGTCGATTTTAGATTTTAGATTTTAGATTTACTGCACAGATGAATCTGAGAGCTTAAACTAGGGTCGAAAATTTTGGGATCTCCAGGACTACTGAACTAATGACCAATGACTGATGACTAAAAACTGACAAAGGAGAGAAAATTTATGACAATGACACCGATGAAAGCTCCGCCTCTGGTTTCGCTGCAAAATCCTAAAGATGTGTCGCTCGACCAAATAGAGGCCGAATTGAGTCAAATTTGGGAAAGTTACAGAGAATCAGGGTCAAAGGGCGATGTTTCGATCGCTAGTAGGGCAACAACTTTTACTTTTGTAGTCTACGAACCGGAAGAGACTCAGCGGTTATTGGCGGATCTGGGGTTTTACGACGGGCCGGTGGACGGTATTACCGGGCCGATGACGGCATCTAGCATTAGGGCGGCTCAAAAAGCTTACGGGCTGCCGAGAACTGGCAAAGCTAACGCTGAATTGCTGGCGACTTTGCGGGAAGAAGTGGCTCGCAAAAATTCAAAAGGCGAAGAGATGGGATCTAGTGGCTTGGGTTCCGGGGGTTCGGGCGTGGCTGACGCGATTGTGGCTGCTAATCCCTGCCGGATTATTGCTCTGTGCCCGACGGCGGGGGAAGATACGGGGGTGCAGGCTCAAGTGGCTGCTTATTGTCCGGTTCACCAGCGCACCACTGGCAATCTGATCTGCTGCGAATACATTACCCTGCGGGGTACGGAAGCTGCTTTGGAACGGGTGAGCGGCATCGTGACGGCGTTGACTATCGCTGATTTGCCGACCCTGCTGTGGTGGAAAGCGAATCCTGATGCCGATCGAGGTTTGTTCCAGCGGCTGGCGGCAATTAGCAGTTCTGTGATTGTTGACTCTAGCAGCTTTGCCGAGTGTGAAGCTGAATTGCTGTTGATGCAAAGTCTGATCGAGGAGGGAATTCCGATCGCGGATCTCAATTGGCGCCGGCTGGCCGCGTGGCAGGAGTTGGCTGCTGAGGCTTTTGACGCCCCGGAACGCCGCGCTGCAATTCGGGAAATCGATCGGGTGACGATCGATTACGAACAGGACAATTCTACTCAAGCGCTGATGTATTTGGGTTGGCTGGCGAGCCGGCTTCAGTGGCGTCCTGTTGCTTTCAAACAGGAAGATGGCGATTACCAAATCAAGCGAATTAAATTCGCGGGGCCGGACGAACGGGTTGTAGAAGCGGAGTTGGCTGCTATTCCTACTGCCGATACGGGCGATGTCCCGGGCGATTTGATTGCTCTGCGTTTGAATTCTACGAACGAGAAGGCTGACTGCGGTACGGTTCTGTGTTCGGAAGTGGGCGGCTGTATGCGGATGGAAACCAAGGGCGGCGCTCAAACCGATCGGTTTAACCAGGTGAGTCCTCTGTTCGATCAGGTGACGGAACAGTTGCTCGGCCAGCACTTGCAGAGTTGGGGCAGAGATGTGCTTTACGAAGAAAGTTTGGCAGTGACGGCTCAAATGCTGAAGTTGGCTAAGCGGTAAAAAGTTCGGCAACGGATTGTGTAGCGGATATAACGGATGTAACGGATGGATGGAATCAGGAGAAAGGAGCAAAAAATAAGGAAGAAGGATTGAGTTAATATTCAGTGGGGCAGGCAATGTCTGCCCTACTTTTATTCTTCTCTTTTCTTCCTACCCTTCGGGAACGGCTTCGCCGAACGCGCTCTTGGCGTCTTCGCGGTTCGTTAAATAGTTATTATTAGAGCGGTTCGAGAGCAATACTCATAACTTTATCAACTGTCTATTTTTATGAGGAAAGAGTCAATAAATCTTTGATTGATACAGAAACCGCAGATGCAAGGCAGATTAACACCGATAAACGCAGATTATTTCCTGATTGGAAAGCGACTTGGGCAATCTTATCTATTATTTATTTGAACTAACTATAACTATGACTTTAGTAATTGCTGGCGAACGCAGCGGGGCGGGAAAGACGACTGTGACGATCGCCCTTTTAGCTTATTTAATCCGTCGCGGCTTGAATGTTCAATCTTTTAAGGTAGGCCCGGATTACATCGATCCGATGTTTCATGCTTTTGTCACGGGTCGCCCCTGTCGGAATTTAGACGCTATATTAACGTCTGAATCTTATGTAAAAAAGTGTTTTTCTCGTCATATTCAAGATGTCGATTATGCCTTAGTTGAAGGGGTAATGGGTTTATTTGATGGAGTGAGTCGAAGGACTCAGGAATCAGGAAGGCACGACACGAATTTTGACACGGATACACGGATTAATTATCGAAAAGAAGAAGGCAATTATGATTTTTCCTTTGCTTCTACGGCTCATGTTGCTTATTTGCTGAATATACCGGTATTGTTTGTGATAGATTGCAGCAGGCTCTCTGGTTCTGTGGCTGCGATCGCCCACGGTTTTCGTTCTTTTAACCCTGACCTTAAATTCGCTGGTTTGGTGCTGAATCGGGTGGCGAGCGATCGACATTTGGAACTGCTTCAAGATGCTCTCCAACCGCTCAATTTACCTATTTTGGGGGTTTTGCGTAGGGATGAGGCTGTTACTATTCCCGATCGACATTTGGGTTTGATTCCGGCTGAGGAGTTGCCGAATCTTCATGCTGCGATCGATAAGTTGGCGGATTTGGCTGCTGTTAGTTTTGACTGGGAGCAACTTTTGCCTTTGTTGGCTGCAACTGAAAATGGGGGGGGTGAGGGGTCTGAGCAACTTTTGGGTAGGCACAGTCTCCCTTCGGGAATTATAACTCAAAAAGATGATGTTGTCAACTCTTTGGGAAAACAATTTGGAGTGAGGATTGCAGTTGCGCGCGATCGGGCTTTTAATTTTTACTATCAGGACAATCTTGATTTGTTGGAAAAGTTGGGTGCGGAGTTGGTATTTTGGAGCCCGCTTGATGACTTGGTTTTTCCTGACAATGTGCAAGGGTTATATTTTGGCGGCGGTTTTCCCGAAGTGTTTGCTCAAAAATTGAGCGGTAATGTTTTAATTCGGGATGCAGTAAGAAGTGCGATTTTTTCGGGAATGCCGACTTATGCGGAGTGCGGCGGTTTGATGTATTTGTGCGATTCTATTGTAGACTTCGATGGCAATTCTTGGCCAGGGGTGGGGGTGTTGGAAACTGCTGCTGCGATGGGAAAGCGTTTGACGCTGGGATACCGAGAAGCTGTGGCGGTGAGGGATAGTTCGGTGTTAACTGCTTTTGATGAGGTTTGGGGACATGAGTTTCATCGATCGCATTTAACTGTGGAATCGACTAACCCAGTTTATCACAGTTGGAGGTATGGGAAGCGGGGGGAAATTGAGGCGGTTGCTGAAGGTTGGGGAGTTTTTCAGGTACACGCTTCTTATTTGCATTTGCACTGGGGTGCTCGTCCTGATATTCCGGCTCGTTTTTTGCAGCAGTGTGCTGATTTTGATTGTAAGGGTGTTTTGGGCGATCGGACTTAATTAATATTTTTTTAACGAACCGCGAAGACGCGAAGGTCGCTAAGGAAGAGAAGGAAGAGGAAGGGCATGATGGGTTATGTCTGTAGCGATTTGGAAGTAAATCAATTAAGTTTTTTGTGGAACAACTCGAAAAGCCTATTCCTGGCTGTTCCCAGAGTATAAATCCAGTGGTCTTACTATTTATATTAGAATATTTATGACGGATCGAGCTAGGGATGTTGGGATGTATGAGCGAATCAATTTCGACTAAGCAATTGTTGGCACAATGGGTGACACCGGAGAATTTTCGGAGTTACGGTCAAGTTATTTTTGCGGCTGTGGACGGGAAGTTTTTCGATGCTGACGATGCTCAGTTAAACTTGCAAAATGGGATTCCTAGATTTTACATTATGCGGCTGCACCAGAAAGGTCGCACATTTCGTCAAATTACGAGGCACGTTCAATGTACTCAGTGTTTGGGTTCTTTGGATGGGAAGGATTGGTTGATGGCGGTTGCGCCTCCTGGGGATAGCTATAAACCGAGTTTAGAGGATATGGCTGCTTTTCGGATTCCGGGCAATTGTTTTATTAAGTTAGATGTGGGAACTTGGCACGCTGGGCCTTATTTTGATGCGGATTTTGTTGATTTTTACAATCTGGAATTGAGCAATACTAATGTGGTTGACCATTTTACCTTTAATTTTGTGAAAAATCACAATCTGGAGTTTGAGATTGTCTGAGGTTGGCGATTTTTAGTTGCGCTTTATTCGGGGAGATTCTTGTTACAGGTTGGTTTTTTGAGTAAGATTTTTTAACCGCAGAGGGCGCAGAGGACGCAGAGGAGGAGAAGGAGGGGATTCGCAAGTGATTGGAGATTTTTTTATCTCACTAGGCTGAGTAGCAACTAGGAAGGATCGCGTTTACAAGTGTTAAATTTAGGTGCAATTGTCATGCCTGAGCAAAAGTATAGCATTGTTCTGCGCCAATGTCGTTTGTTAGGTGCGATCGACGATCGCCCAACGGTTGATATTGCTATTGAGGATGACCAAATAGTCGCCGTCTCACCGCAGATTCCCGAATTTGGACAATCCGAAATCGACATTCAAGGCAATTTAGTTAGTCCTCCTTTTGTGGAGTCGCACATTCATCTCGATTCGGCTTTGACTGCGGGGGAACCGCGATGGAATCAAAGCGGCACTTTGTTCGAGGGAATTCAAATCTGGGGGGAACGAAAGCAATGTTTAACTCTGGATGATGTCAAAAAACGGGCTGTTGAAACTTTAAGGCTGCAAGCGTCTCAAGGGATTTTGTTTGTCAGGAGTCACGCTGATGTTAGCGAACCGACGCTGACTGCTTTGCAAGGACTTTTGGAAGTTCGCGAACAAGTCAAAGATTGGATGACTCTGCAAGTTGTGGCTTTTCCCCAAGACGGGATTTACGGAAGTCTAGAAAATGACAAACTTTTAGAGAAATCTCTGGATATGGGTGCGGATGCTGTGGGCGGGATTCCGCATTATGAGTTGACGCGGGAAGATGGGGTGAAGTCGGTTGAGCGAATTTTTGAACTTGCTGAAAAATACAATAGATTAATAGATGTTCACTGCGATGAAATCGATGATGAACAGTCGAGATTTTTGGAAGTTGTAGCAGCTTGTGCGATTAGAAGCGGGGCGGGTTCGCGGGTGACGGCTAGCCACACGACGGCTTTCGGTTCTTACAACAATGCTTATGCTTTTAAGCTGATGGGAAGTTTGGCAAAAGCGCGAATCAATTTTATTGCCAATCCTTTAATTAATATCACCCTGCAAGGCCGCGCTGATACTTATCCCAAACGCCGTGGGGTGACGCGGGTTAAGGAGTTGTGGCAGCAGGGATTGAATGTGAGTTTGGGCCACGACTGCGTGCAAGATCCTTGGTATAGTTTAGGTACGGGAAATATGTTGGATGTCGCTCATATGGCGGTTCATGTTTGTCAGATGACGGGAATGGCTGAAATTGCAGCTTGTTTTGATATGGTGACTGTCAACGGTGCTAAAACTCTCAATCTGGGAGATGAGAATTATGGGATAGAGGCGGGGAAACCGGCAAATTTGATTGTGTTGGATGCTGAGGATTGTTATGATGCAATTAGGAGGCGCGCTGCGGTTCGGTATGTGATTTCGCGCGGTAAGTTGCTGGCGGAAACAGTACCAGCGAAAACAACTTTTCTCGTACTCTGAAGTCGCCACTTTTTTTAAATTGGGCGCTGTGCAAACAACAACCGTCTTCGCGATATAAAATCAAAATGGATCTAGCTTAAAAAGCAGCATTGACTAATATCATGAGAGATGATATATTTTTAGATAATTTATTCACACAAAGAAATATGAACGCTAAGTTTCAAGACCTAGAGTGCGATACAGATATTTTGATGATTGATAAAGATACTTTTACAGTTGAAAGATTTAAAGAATTAATGAGGCAGAAGCTTGCTAAAAATCTTGAAGAAAAAATACCCAATACTGGGCAATTAATGGTTTATAAGTCGCTTTTTGATTGTTCGATAGGCGGGCTAACTCTACAAGTGGATAAAGGTCAATGGATTTTTCCTCCAGAAGGCATGGCTTGCCAACTTCTAAAAATCGGTTCCCCAAGTTGGCAAAAAGGTAAGCTTAGAATAAAAGCATCTTTAAATTGTACGCCTTATCATGTGAACATCAAAATAGATTGTGAATTTTGTCCTGATGAACTTGCCGAACCGGAATCTATTCTAGATGACATCCGCCAATCTGAGGAGTATAAAAAACTCGCTAATAACAACTGACATCTGAAACTGCTAAACTATGGATCGAGGTGCTATTCCCGATGAGAGTCCGAGAAATTTGCCAGAGCAACTGCTGCTGCAAGATGCTAAGTCTGGTAATTGTAGAGCTATTCAGGGCGGGCCTGACGATATGTTAGGGGATGTTTCCAGACTGGTTGCTCTCTAGGGAGGCAATCCTGAAGATTGGTATAAGATGACTAGCATTCAGGCTGTTACAATTAACGGAGCTTCCGTACAAGTACACTGGTTTGAAAATGCAAAAATTTTGCAACAAGTTGAATTAAAGTTTAAACGACAATATCCTAAAATAGCACCTAAGAATTTATAGGTAGACAAGTTATGATTGTTCGCTGTATTGCTAATACTGGGGAAGTTCTACCGGAAAATTATATTGATCCGGCCCGAGGTTATACTAAAAAGGTTGAATTGCCGTTGACAGTTGGCAAGGAATATGTTGTTTATGCAATCCGATCGTGGCAGGGAATAGTTTGGTACTATATTTGTGATGATAATTACAGTTATTATCCCATACAGACTCCTGCACCGCTGTTTGAAGTAGTTGATAACCGAGTTTCTAAGTATTGGCAGTTTATGCTTGACCCGAATGGGGTGTTAAGGTTTGCTTTTGAGCAGTGGTTTACTGACCCTTGTTTTTATGATAAGCTGACGGATCAGGAAGAGGCGGAGGTGGAGATTTTTGAGAAAGTTAAGGAATTGATGGATGCTGAGGATTTTACTTTGCCTCCGCTGGATGTTGCCGTTGAGAACTTGCGGGAAACTGTCAGTGTTTGAGTGGAAAAATGCGACAGTCAATTTATTTTGTTAACCAGCTTGACTCAGATAGCTTGAAATGGTATCAAATAGGAATCAGCAGAATTTGGTGAAATAAAATGAACGAAAAAGATGAAATCAATAGAAGCTATGAGATACTAGACGGCGATGATGATGATGTTTTGTTATTGGATAAAGCTACTTTTACGGTGCGGAGGTTTAAAGAGCTAGCCGCTAGCAGGTTTAATCATATACTATGGCATATCAAGGCAACAGAAAAAGAATCTCCCAAGGAATCGATATCTTTTTGGATGCAATCTCTGTCGATTAACGAAGAAACATCAATTCGTGCAGGGGATATAAACTGGAGTTCCCCTCAAGAAGGAATCGATTGTCAAATTCTTAAGATTGGTGCCAAAGGTTGGCAAAAAGGAAAGCTTAAAATAGAAGTTAATAAAAGTTTCCAGTCTGGGGAAACGCAGACATCTATAAAGTTTTGTCCTGATGAACCACCAGAGCAAAAATCACCTCTAGATGATATCAGACAATCCGAGGAATACAAAAAACTGCTCGAAAATAACTAACAGCCCGATCGCGCTTACAATACAATAATCGATCGCACTTATATCTGAATGTTAGATTTTTAACCGCAGATGGGGGCGGATGTACGCGGATGAACGCTGATGTTTTTTTGGGGAGGGACTTATGGTAAATGTAGAAGAATATGTCGATCGCACCGCTGAACTGATAAACTTACCCTTAGACCCGGAACATCGTCCAGGCGTTGTGGTAAACTTCGAGAGGATAGCTGCGATCGCCCGACTCGTTACTGAGTTTCCTTTACCCCCAGAAGTAGAAGTCGCGCCGGTGTTTGAACCTTAGTTTTTTAACCGCAGATGAGGGCAGATGTACGCTGATGAACGCAGATGTTTTTTGGAGAGGGCTGATGCGGTTGCTACGGCAGCGGCTGTTAAATCGGGTAAGGTTACGGCTACACTGGCGGTAAGTGCTGCTTTGGAACGGATTGCTGTTAAGGATAAAGCTTTTAATTGCTTTACTGCAATCACTGCATCAAGCGCCCTCGCAGCAGCCGAAAAAATAGATAATTCCATCGCAAATAATGAAAACCCAGGCCCTTTAGCAGGCGTTCCCTTCGCAGTTAAAAACCTGTTCGATGTCGCCGGAATTACCACCCTAGCAGGGTCAAAAATCAACGCTGACAATCCTCCGGCTACTCACGACGCGGCGGTGGTCGCCAGACTCAAACAAGCCGGGGCTGTCCTCGTAGGTACTCTCAACATGGACGAGTACGCCTACGGTTTCGTCACCGAAAACAGCCACTACGGCCCGACTCGCAATCCCCGCGATACTGCGCGCATCGCCGGCGGTTCCAGCGGCGGTTCCGCAGCAGCAGTCGCCGCCGGTTTTGTACCCTTCACTCTCGGTTCTGATACTAACGGTTCCATCCGCGTACCGGCTGCTTTGTGCGGTGTCTTTGGGTTTAAGCCTACTTACGGCCGTTTGTCCAGGGCTGGCGCTTATTTATTTTCGGGTAGTTTGGATTGTGTGGGGCCGTTTGGCCGATCGATCCGAGACATCGCACTGCTGTACGATATCCTGCAAGGCCCTGATTCTCGCGACCCAGTTTGCACTCAACGCCCGCCTGAACTTTGTTCGCCGCAGTTAAATCAAGGCATCGAAGGATTGCGAATTGCTGTTGCTGACGGCTATTTCGCCACAGGGGCCGAACCCGAAGCAATGGATGCTGTAGAAATAGTTGCTAAAGCCTTGACAAATGTCTTGGATTGTGGTATAGATACAGAAAAAACAACAAACCCCCCAAGAATAGGGGGGCTTGCAACTGTCAGCATACCGGAATCCGATCGCGCCAGGGCTGCGGCATTTATCATTACCGCTTGCGAGGGGGGAAACTTGCATTTAGACAATTTGCGATCGCGCCCTCAAGACTTCGATCCTGCCACGCGCGATCGCTTTTTAGCGGGAACCCTGATCCCTGCTACTTGGTACTTGCAAGCCCAGAGATTCAGACAGTGGTACCGCGATCGAATTCGCGAAATATTCCAACACACAGACATCATCCTCGCACCCGCAACCCCGATTGCTGCCCCTGAAATTGGCGTCGAGAAAATGGTAATAGCCGGACAAGAAATCTTAGTGCGTCCTAATCTCGGACTGTTCACCCAACCCCTATCATTTATTGGCTTGCCCGTTCTTTGCGTGCCCGTACAGCGGCCCGGCGCTTTGCCCTTGGGGGTACAAATTATTGGTGCTCCCTACAGCGAAGCGGTGATTCTCCGAGTCGCTGCGGTACTAGAATCGCAAGGCATTATATCTGCCGAATCAATTTAGTGCTAATAATTCTAGGGCTTGTTATTGCGGTGAAAGCGTCTCTTAGTCCTTCTGGCAATAGCTTTGCGCTTCTGCTTTTCCAACGGGGTTTCAAAGTGGCGGTGTTTTCTCATGTCGGGGAAAATACCCGCTTTGGAAACTTGTCGCTTAAACCGTCGTAGGGCTGACTCAATCCCTTCATTTTCGCCTATTACAACTTGGGTCATTATTTCTCCTTAGTGTTTGTCAGATCAAGTTTTATCATATCAAGGTTTTTGACCGCGCGACCTGTTGAAGGTCGGGCGATCGGTCAAAACCCCAAAATTATAGCAAATCCGCTGCCATCACCGCTCTTGATTCTTTAGTTTGCACAGGCAGACTTTGTATGTCAAGGCGCGAATTAGATTCCCGCGGTTGAATCAGTTTGGGCTATCAACTGATTTTCCTGCCGCAGGTAAGCTTGAATAAACGGGTCTAATTCGCCGTTCATTACATCTGCGATGGCGGTTGTTTCCACCCCAGTACGCAAATCCTTGACCATTTGGTATGGGTGAAAAACATAATTGCGAATTTGGTTGCCCCAAGCCGCCTCTACCATGTCGCCGCGAATCTCGGCAATTTCCGAAGCCCGCTGTTCCTTAGCAACCACCAACAGCCTAGCCTTGAGTAATGCCAAAGCTTTTTCCTTATTTTGCAACTGACTGCGTTCTTCTGTACAGCGGACGGCCAAGCCGGTAGGAAGGTGAACGATGCGGACTGCGGTTTCTACCTTGTTAACATTTTGCCCGCCCTTGCCGCCAGCGCGGGAAGTCGTGATTTCCAAATCTTTTTCTGGGATGTCCAACTTGACGGATCGATCGAGAATTGGCATCACTTCAACGCCCGCAAAACTGGTTTGACGCTTGTCGTTAGCATTAAAAGGCGAAATTCTGACCAAACGGTGAGTGCCTTTTTCCGATCGCATATAACCGTAAGCGTAGCGGCCGACAATTTCCAAAGAAGCAGATTTAATACCTGCTTCCTCTCCCTCGGAAATTTCCATTAAATGTACTTTGTAACCTTGACTTTCCCCCCAGCGGGTGTACATCCGCAGCAGCATTTCGGCCCAATCTTGAGCATCTGTACCGCCGGCCCCGGCGTTAATCGTCAAAACGGCGCCGCCTTCGTCGTAGGGCCCAGATAGTAATTGTTGCAGTTCCCACTGGTCGAGTTCGCGGGTTAACTGAGAAAGACTCGATGAGGCTTCTTGGAACAGGGACTCGTCGGCTTCTAACTCCAGCAGTTCTAAAATAGCTTTAGCATCTTCCAAGCTAGTTTGCCAGCCGCGATATTGTTCTAAATGAGATTTGAAGTCATTAAGTTCTTGGAGGGTTTCTTGAGCTCGATCTTGGTCGTCCCAAAATGCTGGTTGGGCGCAGATTTGCTCTAAGTCTTGAATTTTGGCTGTGAGTGCGGGGATGTCAAAGATAGTCCTGGGTTGTACCCAGTCGATCGGACAATGTTTCGATATTGTGTTTGATGTCTAGAACTTCCACTGTTAGTTCTCCGGCGTTGTGGGGTGTGTTGTTTATTTTAGCTGAAATTTTGCTCTAAATGTGCAAATCAATTTTGCAGCAGCACACCAGCTTTGATAAATGAGTCAAGTTGGCCGTCGAGCACCTCGGCGACGGCTGTTGTTTCGATTCCTGTACGGAGATCCAAAACTTTGCCCTGGTTCGGGCTGTCGCTGGCAAATTGATATTCCCGAATTGGTTGGTTGAGGAGTGTTTTTAGGATCTCGCAGTCAATATCTGCAATTTCTGCAACTTCTTGCCTTTGCATAATAGCAAACAGTTTGCTGGTGAGAAGCGCCAAAGCGTTTTCTCTATTTTGCATTTGAGTCCGCCCCTGATTAGATATTGCAGAAATACCAGTAGGAATATGCACAATCCTCACCCAAGTTTCTAGTTTGTTACAATTCAGGTTGGGAGGAGGCAAGATTATTTCTAAATCCTGCTGTGGAATCTCCAGTTCCACATACATTGGCACAACTTCCACCGTCGCTGAACTCGCCTGCTTTCTGGTAATATTAAAAGGCGATGTACGTTTCAGTAGATGCACTCCGGTTTCTGACTTTAGATAGCCGTAAGCGCAACGTCCGTCTATTTCCAAAGTTGCAGAATTAATTCCTACATCGGCCGATGGGGAATATTCAACACACTCAACTTTATAGCCTCGGTGTTGTCCCCAACGACCGTACATTCTCAGCAACATTTCTGCCCAGTCTTGAGCATCTAAGTCATCTGTTGCTGCATTAATTATGAGGTAGGCTCCATTTTTGTCGCAAGGCCCGCTCAAGGATTGCTCTAATTCACACTCTTCGAGAGAGCAGTTTAGTTGAGCTAAATTAGTTTGAAGTTCTTGCTCTAGTTCGTCGTCTGCTTGAAATTCGAGTAACTCCAGTGCTGCTGTAGCATCTGCCAAAATTGTTTGGCACTGGTTGAGTTTTGCCTGGTAGGATTGGAGTGCGTCTAGTTCTTGGAGTAGCCGTTCGCCTGTATTGATGCTTTTGCCAGATTCCGGCTGTGCTGCTAGCTGTTGTAACTTTTGGCTCTCGGCTGTTAATGCTGAGCTAAAGACAGTCTTGTAGATTGGTTAGGCGATCGGACAAAGTTTCGATATTGTGTTTGATGTCTAGAACTTCCACTGTAAGTTCTCCTAGTTTTGGCGTGTCTTGTTTATTTTAGATCGATATCTGCCGTTTGTGAAGACAAAAAACCTGATTTTGCTTTCTTTGCTTCCTTCCTAGGGTATAATCTGTGGCGAAAAATGTGTTGAGTCTGGAAGATGGGTATTTACCCTGGCTGTCTCAAGTTGATCGACAATAACCCAAGCGATGCCGATCGGACAAATAATTTACTTTCTCGAAAAAATCATAAATTGCCCTTGGGAATCCTCTGATAAATAGGAAGGGCAAAACCCGCAATAGAGATACTAATCAATCAAATGTCTTCTTGATATTATACGTTGGATTTTGCCCTAACCCAACCGAACCTACCAGACTGTTGTTTGAGATTAAACGTTCGCCGCGCGCTGTTTTGGATTGCCAAAATTACGCGCGAGAAGCTATCCCGCTCTTAATCGCCCTCAAACAGCCACCAAATTTATCTAAAAAATCTACCTATTTCGGTGCCTAAAACAAAAGAAAAATCCTTGATAACTCCGTCAACGACCCATATCTAAAGACACCCTCGCGGACGCCCTTTGACTTAAACCACAGTTGACCCGATCTGTACCTGCGTACTACCTTAACGGTAAGAGTTTAAATACCTATCAGGGAATGCTCAGCTAGTTCCTTGAATCGCGAAATTTAGGTTAGCCACTTTCCATTGCTAATAGACTTCGGCCCAAGTCTATCTGCGATTATGCGCGAGCATCCCATCCCAAATGTGCAAATTTAAAGCAGGGTGAGGAGAGTTTATATCTAAATGCTCCCTTCTGTGTTGGGCCGCTCCCCCAGAGACCGTATTTTTACAAAAACCTGTTTTTTGGAACCAACCTTTAGCTAGAGTTGGCCAATTAATCGACCAATTTAGTATATTGACAAAATAAACTAATTGTGTAGTTTGGGCTTCACAGCAATATAACTTTACACAAACATACCAACTTTATCTATTTCGCGTTGAGCTAAACTATTGAATAATAAATAGTGAAGTTTTTTGGTGAATGTACGCTTAAAATAATTCAGCCCTTGTGCTTGTGCCCCCTGCTATCTGCATCAAAACCGAATTGTATTAACTGCCTGTTTTGGAAGCATAAGAATCTAGAGCGTTCCTTGCTGTGTGCATACTACTCAAATGAAATCACTACATGAATGTTGACGAAGTTCTGGACACTGTAGAACTTCGTCTGCTATCTAGGCAACTGAGTTCCCTTGAGCGCTTAATCCTGTGTCAGTCATGGCTCGGACACGCTTATAGAACCCATTTGAGATCTATTGCTGTAAGCGTAAGCCCTGTGCGATATGGATATGGGTTCTTTTGCCACCATCCCCCCATGATTTCTCGTCTTGTGGCTATTGAGTTATGTGAGATGACTTGTTTGTCTGCCTGATTTTTTCAGAAAAGATATCAAATCGGTTTTATAAAGACGCGCTCGTTTCCAAATTACCGAATTTTTTCAGGATTTCCATCATCTCATCTACTGGATAGGGATATGAATTTAGATTCTCAAGTAACTACGTTTTCAGGGGATAGGTCGGAAGATATCAGCATGGTTTTTTGGTCACTTTGGCAGCAGTATAAAAATGATATTTATCGTTGCTGTTTCAAGTGGATGAACTATAACCCAACCGATGCTGAAGATGCCCTCAGTCTGGCGATGCTCAAAGCATGGGAAAAGGTACAAAAGTATGAGGGGAAAATTCCCAATTTTAAGGCTTGGCTGACGCTGCTGACTCGTAATCTCTGCATTGATATTCATCGCGCGCGCGCGCGCCCCGCGACAAGAGTTGAGAATATAGAAGCGATCGCCTCAGTCGAGGAAATAGAACTGGTTTCTCTGCATGATACGCCCCTGGGCGCTCTGGAGAGGGGCGAGAAAGAGATGGTGGTTCGCAGCGCGATCGATAACTTACCCCAGAAGATGCGCGAGACTTTTATCCTGCACTTTTATCAAGAACTCTCTCATCAAGAGATTAGCCAACAGCAAGATATTTCCTACCAGAATGTCTCCAAACGCATCTCCCAGGCGCGGGCTATTCTGCGAAAAGAGTTAAGGGGATATTGGATGGGGGATGATTCTACTGATGGGGAGGAGTCTCCAAAAAAGGAAGAGTCGAAAAAGAGGGTGCGAGTTGAAGCTAGTGCGATCGAGACTATTATCTTATCCGCAGTAGTAGAGGAAGTAGAGATAGTTGTCAGCGAGGAACCGCAGGAGGTAGCACCATCCCAGCGGCAGAGAGGGTCGGTGATGGTTGTGGCCCAATCCGATCGGAAATTAGAATTCAAGCACAATGCTTTTCGGTGGTTTGAGGCGACGCTGTATATTTGGCAGCTAACACAAGCTTTAATCAAGACTCAATATAGAAATTTTTCGATTGTCAGCAAGCTAGATCAACTACATTCCCATCAGTGCTGGCGGGTGTGGATGGATAGTGGCGGCTTTTGGCTCTTTTCCATCTAAAGAATAGCTGAGTACAAAAGTGCATATTTCAAGAACAGTCTTGGACACAAACGCTTTGTTGTCATCCTGAATCCTGAGCTTTGCGAAGGAACTGTAGTGTAGCCAAGGCTCTCGCCTCATGCTTCACAACGCTTGCCCTGCGTTCAGAATGACATAATTACATTGGTTCTGTATTCAGGGTTTTTGAAAGAGTTGTGAACACTTTTTCCTGAAATCTCTTGGCATTTTAGCCAAGGCGAGATGATACTGCTGGCAATTTTTTCAGACCATTACAGTCCTAGACGCACAGCCTCTACATATAGCGTTTTGTAGGGGGCAATCCCGCCGTGGTTGCCCCTATTCCTAGGATTGTTGCCTCCAGGACTGAATTAAACAAAACTTTAGTGTCTCTTAATAGGGAACGCAACTTCAGCCTCAGTTACCTGATGGTTGGTTTTGTCATGGGTTCCTTTTAGCTTTGACGGCGAGACACCCGGAAAAGTTGCAACATATAGAGGACTTGCGCTCTTCATATATATAGCGTCTTCTAGGGGCAATCCCCCGTGGTTGCCCTGCACCTGGAGATTGTGCATAATTCCCGATCTAGTCCGAAAAATCTCTCTTTCTTGCGTCTAGTTTTATGACGTGCATTCAGTTAAGTAGTCCAGGAGGCAAAAACCCGGTTTCTTAACGTAATTGCGTCATTTTAGCTTGAGGATGAGGGAGCATCTCAATGAAAGCAGCCCAGCTAGAAATTGGAGTTTTGAGGCAGGAGGCAGGAGGCAGGAGGCAGGAGGCAGGAGCCAGAAGAAGTGTTTTTACAAATATGAGATGCTCCCGAGGATGAGAACGAGAAACCGGGTTTTTTAGGGAGAAGCGTGCGTAAGCCATGTTAAGGAAAAAAAATCTACATCTCAAAATTCACAAATGAGTGTCTGTAATCGTCTTATAGATGTGAAGGGCACGAAAAAAGCGTTCAGATGCTAATTAATAAAATGCCCTTCTCATCACAACACTAAACACAGTAGGCAGAGAAAAGTATGGTCAGGATGAAAATCGAATTAATTGATGTTTATTGCCGAGATACTGAAGATATAACAGGTGCTGACGAGTTTTATCTCGTTGGTGCTTTGGCAGGCGGGACAGTCGTAAAGCCAATTCTGACGAAGCCTATCAGTATCAACGACAAGCAAAGGAAAACATTCCCAGCAGGCGAAAGCATTTTATTTGAAGGCGATGTCCCACAAGGACAAAGCGTCAAAGGCGGAATAAAGGCTTACGACGAAGATTTTGCAAAAGACTGGGCTCAGTACGGCTCGACAGTTACCGCAATTAGCGGTGGTGTTTCAACTCTTTTATCAACTTTCGGTGGTCCACAAGGAGCTACGGCGGGAGCGATTCTTGGAGCAGTTACAAAGGGGGTAGGCTTTTTCAGTAGTTTGGATAAAGATGACTTACTGGGTACTACCGAATTAGAAATTTCCGCCACAGGACCCTCCTTTGAGGAGCGCTCCTGGCTAATGGTGGAAAAAGGCATTGGTTGGTCCACCTGGGATTACACAGTTCGCTATCGGATTCAGCGTTCCTAAAAACGCAGCAATTTCAGTCTGATTTCCCGATCTTGTATGTAGGGTTAAACTACAGAAAAACCCTACATACAAGATTTTTTTTAGCCACTTATCAAGAGAGAAATCAAAATGCCAAAGAATAAAATTATTGTCTTAAGTGACATACACATCAGTACCAATGAACCCACAAACTGGTATCAAAAAGACTTCCACGAACCATATCTATCAGCCATACTAGATTATGTTATCCGTGAGTCAGACTCAATTCAAGAGCTAATTTTACTCGGTGATATATTCGATTCTTGGACTTATCCTCCCGATCGTCAACTCCCTACCTTTACTGATTTCCTAAACGCTAATCCCAATATTTTTGGAGAGGATGGAAAGTTAAGTCAGGCTTTGACGGCTTTACAAGGAAAGGTGACTTATGTCAATGGCAACCATGATATGGAGATCACTGAACATGATTTGCACCAAATTCCAACTTCATCAAATTATAAAGTCCAATATTCTCCCGACCCAATTTATTATGTCCAGACTGCCGGAGGCAAAAAGATTGCCTTTACTCACGGGCATATATTTACGATGTTTAATGCCCCCTACCTCGACACTGAAATTAGCCCATTACCTCTCGGCTATTTCATTACCCGCTCAGTGGCTTATATGTTAAACAACTCGCTTAAACCCGGAGAAACTGTTGCTAATTTGCAGGGTCAAGGTGCTCCTAACTCAATGAATTTAGAGGGGTTAGTCTCCTCAGTTGATGCCGCAATTTCTTCGGGATCTATGGGGTTAGTTAATTTAGTTCTCGACTACATTATGGAAGTGACTGGAATCCCGCAAGATGAGCCGATTATCTTACCAAACGGTCACACAACCACTATGGCACAAGCGAAGGAACTGTACCGTAATTTGCAGAACAAGTGGGTTTCTGATTGGGGAGGTGGTAGAGATGGTATATTAGCCACGGTAAAATCTGCGATCGCCGATTTAAATGGGACTTATATTGCTTGGTTTGCCCAACGATCTGCTCTAATGTCTGACTCAGACTTGATTGTTTTAGGACATACCCATACCCCCAAGCTAGGTATAACCAAGGGTTTTGTTAAGTACGCTAATACTGGTTTTGAATGTCCTTCAAGTCCTGATATTCCGTCTCAAAGGGTTACTTTCTCGGTGGTTGATACAGATAACTGTCAAGCCAGTATTTATCAGGTGATTAAGCAGAATACATCTTATCAAATAAGCCCTTATTCTGCTCCGACCGACTCAGTGATTTCTTCGACATCGATGGATTATTCTTGTTATATCATTATTGACAACACCAACGGAACGTCTACATTGAATTTAACTCAATCTAACGATGAGGACGGTCATTATGTCGTCAGTCCCCCTCAGCAGATTATTCCAGGCCAAAAAAGAGAGTTCTGGTTACAGGATTATCCGGGGCTCTTTGGCTCAAAAGGTAGTGTAACCTATTCGGTAGGGGGTCACTCTCTGACTTTGACCTATGCTTGTCCTACCGGTCTCAGGTCTAACAAATGTTCAGGTGCCAACTTCTACACTTGCAATGATGGAGTGAATTGGCTTGGACTTAATAAAATCAAAACTAGCGGTCATCCCTTTTTCGTGAAGTTTGTTTTGTAATATCCACAAGTTTTATTTCTCCAAAAATCGGCTACCCATTTAACTTGGGATAATGCAAGGACGATCGCCCTTGCATTATTATTTAGTCGAGGTCGTCAAGAACTTCTGCACCGCACTCTATTTCAGCAATTTCTTGGACTCCTTGCCATGACGGGCGATCGCCAACAGTATGTAGGGGCTGTACCTATGAGAGTCAGCCCTACAGGTTTATTGCTAGATATACTGCGAACCTGTTGAATTGAAAGTTTTACCGCATTCGTGAGCACATACGTCCAACCTTTTAGAACAGGAAAAACTTTTTGTGAGGTCTTCGCGAAACCAATCTCTGGCGATCGCATCTTTCACCGATTGAGTTCTGAGAGAATTAAAACCATTTCCGTACTTTTCAATTAAAGCCAGCATTTGCGGTCTGTAAGTGTGGTTATAAACAGCGTATTTAGTATGGCTTACCCAACAGCAAGGCCAGAGTTCCGCTTCAAAACTGATGAAAATCTCTTTGCTGGCTTGAGTTTGGCAGCTAATTTCTACATTTCGGTAGTAATTGTTTAGGCTACCAAATTTTTCTACAGCTTGGATAAATTGGTCTCCCTGGGGATTTTTATATTGTTCCAACGATGGGGGTTGGAGTTCTTCACTGGCTGGCTTTGATGGAACAGAACGAGTTGGTTCTGGTGCTTGAGAGGTTTCGATAGCTATAGCTTGATACCAAGCATAATTTGCTTTTTCTGGTTGCCCCAACTGCGTCAAAACTTTAGCTAAATTGCGATAAGCTCCGGCAAAAGTGGGTTTAAGCTCGATCGCCTTTTGGTAATAAGCACTAGCTGGCTGCCACTGTTGCTGTTGAGCATAAAGACTGCCGACATTAGCATAAACTTCTGGAAAATTAGGCTGAATTTTTAGGGCCTTTGCGTAACAGTCTGCTGCTGCTTGCATCTTCCCCAAACCTTGAACAGCATTGCCTAAAGTTTTCCAGGCTGCTGCAAAATTAGATTGAATTTTTAAGGCTTTTTGGCTGGCGGCGATCGCCTCTGAGAGCTGTCCTTGTCTCAAACAGTCCTCTGCTTGTTGGTGCAACCCAACAGCGGTCTGTGTTTGATTTTGAGGGGCTGACGCATTAGCTGTTGCTGGTTGGTTTGGGCGATCGCTCTTGGTATCTACCTGAGAGTTTTCTGTCTTCTGGGGCTGTTGATTTGCGGACTCTTTGTCATAAATCTCTTTCGCCACAAAACGAGAGGTTGCTTTCGGTACAAACTCGACAAATCCTAATTGTTGGGCTAAATCCCGTGCTGCTTCTACTTGGTGCTGGTTGTGTTCAAATATCAAGTAATGCCATACAGCTTTTCCGCCAGCTTGGATAAAGGCATTAACCGACTGCATTATCCTGTCCCAGTTGGTATTTTGGCGGTAGATACTGTTAGTATCTGCCAACCCGTCGATACTAAAAATTACGCGGTCATCTTCTCCTGTCATCGCCTTTGCCAGGGCTTGCCACCAGTCTGGATTGCGTCCGCTACCGTTGGTGTACAGCGAGATATGAGGAACTCCCATGCGGTGCAAATATTCGATCGCGGGAATTGTGGTATTGCTAGTCATAGCATCGCCGTAGTTGCCGCACATATACACCAAATCCAACTGAGAGCAAAACTCTTGTGGGAAAATTCTCTCAATATCCTCCATCTTTAATTCTGCCCCCGGCAAAATAGGGTTGCCGGTGCGGGGACACTGGGGACAAGCTGCATTGCAGCGGGAGGTAATTTCTACGCTGACTCTCCTGATATCTTCATATTTTAAGTACATGAATTTTCCCCAATTAATTTGTGATTAATATTGAATATCAATTCCGGTAGCGTCGGAATAGTAAAATCTAGCCAACAGCGATGCCCTGCCCTTCGACTAGGCTCAGGAACCGCAAAGCCGAAGGGTCAACAATCACCGATTGTGCAACCGGAATCCATCTAATTCATCTGCGTTAATCTGTGTTTATCTGCCTGTATCTGCGGTCAAAAAAGAGAATTTATTCATCGCCGATGATAAGAGATGGACGCTGATTCACGCGCTTGTCGAGAATAGATATAGGAATAATTCCGATGCTAACAGATTTGATATAAAAAATAGCGATCGACAAAATTAGATAACAAGAGCTTTGATTGAGTGATTAAAAAATAAAATTATACCTTATGTCTGTCCGCTGTGAACATGATATAAGTTTTTTGTATGAGCGACAGAGGCAATGACGACTATCTTGATTCCAAATCTTAATCAAAAACCGCGGCAGGATGTCGATCGAGCCGCGGTTTTTTTAAGCTAAAGTTTCAATTAATCGCGGCTGTTGATAGCAATCAGCAGGCGCAGAATGAAAATGAACAAGTTGATGTAGGTCAAGTACATCGACAGAGCGGCGGGCAAATACTGGTCGTCGCGGTAGCTGCGGGGTAATATGTAAAAATCGACGATCGCAGCGCCGGCAAACAGAAATACGCCGATGCCGGAAATGCCAATTTCCAACCAAGTTGGGGTGTAGATGCCAAATAGAGACAGCAGAAACTGACCGCCAACGACGACTAACAAAGCAATGACACCTAAACTGATAGTTTTGGTGAGGGCCATGCCGTCTGTTTCGGACAAGTTGGAGCCAATTTGGCGGGCGGCGATAAAGGTAATGCCGCATCCAAGTGCAGCAAAACCAATACCGGCGATGCCGACGCCTTCGCTTCTGAGGGCTATAGACACCAATCCGCTGAGGGTGTAGCCTGTAAGCAAGCTGTAGGTTGCCAGCAGAGGCAAAGCGGTATTTTTGTTACCTTGTTCGGCAGCGCCGCGGGCGACAAAGAACAGAATTAATTGTAGGACGATCGCGGCGATGAAGGTGGGAAAGAAGATCCCGGGATAGTTGCGGATCACTCCGAGGCCGCCGTAGGCGCCGACAGCAGTTAAGACAAGTCCGCCGCCCACGAAGGGGAGAGCGTTGGAGATGACGTTGGGGCCTACTAGCGCGTGGTTTTTGGCCTCGCGCACGGCTTCGCGAAAATTGCTAGTGTTACTCACGAGGATTTACCTAATTTTGGCTGAGAATTGCTATCTATATTTTGACAGCTTTACACTTTGTTTGCAAAACCTGAAAGAGTTTAAAGATTTGATAAAGAACTGGTGTGAAATCTCTCCCAAGCAGGGAGTGATTGTTTATAATCAACTGCGTACAAGTCTGTGCCGTGTCGCCCTATTGCACCGTTGCAGGTCGCGGCAGATCTATAATTGAAGTTAGGCTCGTCAATTAAATAATTTCCCTTTTTTCTTGTGGGATGGGCGTCCCGCCCGTCTATCGGGGACGGGCGGGACGCCCA